>CAIUZU010000252.1 GCA_903903705.1 uncultured Helicobacteraceae bacterium | reverse complement strand
TAGTCTTTAAAATCTATAACAATCCCCAAATAACGTGATTCTGTGAGGATGAATGGTACAGTGCTTTATTCTTTGCAGATAGTTTCTTTAAGTTAAATATGCTACAATTACGAGATTTTACACAATAAAACATAGGAGCTAGAATGGCACTTTTAGACGATATTAAAGAAGTAGTAGTTGAACAATTAGGCGTAAATGCTGAGGAAGTGAAAGAAGACGCAAAATTTGTTGAGGATTTAGGTGCTGATAGCCTTGATGTAGTTGAATTAGTAATGGCTCTTGAAGAGAAATTTGATATTGAAATTCCTGATGATGAAGCTGAAAAAATTAGAACTGTTAAAGATGTAGTAAACTATATCGAAAACAAATAAGTATCTAAATTCTACTGAGGATTCCTCAGTAGCAAATATTTTTTAGTGGTCAGGCTTTCTGATCTTTAAAAAGTATTTTATATTTTTACGGAGATTTTAATGAGAAGAGTTGTAGTTACCGGTTTAGGCATGATAAATGCAGTTGGAAATGATAAAGAGAGTTCGTTTAAAGCTATTTGTAACGGTGAATGCGGCATTGATACGATTACTCTTTTTGACCCAGAGAATTACAGTGTAAAAATTGCCGGTGAAGTTAAAAATTTTGATCCTGAGACTGTAATGGAAGCAAAAGAGGTTAAAAAAGCTGACAGATTTATTCATCTTGGATTAAAAGCGGCTCAAGAAGCTATGGCAGATGCCAACTTTACACAAGATGTTGATATGGAGAGATTCGGTATTAGTGCAGGTTCAGGAATCGGCGGACTTCCTTCAATCGAGAAAAACTCTATAATTATTGAGACAAAAGGTCCAAGAAGAATAAGTCCGTTTTTTATTCCGGGCGCTCTTGTAAATATGCTTGGCGGATTTGTCTCTATTGAACATGGAACAAAAGGTCCAAATCTATCAAGTGTAACAGCATGTGCAGCCGGAACACATGCAATAAGTGAAGCTGTTAAAACTATTATGTGCGGTGGGGCAGATAAAATGTTGGTTGTATCAGCTGAATGTGCTATAACAGGAGCAGGTGTTGGCGGTTTTGCCGCAATGAAAGCACTCTCAACAAGAAATGAAGATCCAAAAAAGGCTTCTCGTCCGTTTGATGCAGACCGTGACGGTTTTGTTATGGGAGAAGGAGCTGCGGCTTTAGTCTTAGAGGCTTATGAAGATGCAATCGCTCGCGGAGCAAATATTTACGGTGAAATCATCGGTTTTGGCGAGAGCGGAGACGCTAACCATATTACAACTCCAAGTTTAGACGGTCCTGCTCGTGCTATGAAAGCCGCATATAAGATGGCAGGTGAGCCAAAACTTGATTATGTGAATGCACATGGAACAAGTACACCTATAAATGATAAAAACGAGACGGCGGCAGTTAAAGAGTTGCTTGGCAGTAAAGAGAACTGCCCTCCAATGAGTTCTATCAAAGGACAAATAGGTCACTGTTTAGGTGCAGCAGGCGGTATAGAAGCTGTAGTATGTTTGATGGCTATGCGTGATGGAATCATTCCTCCAACGATTAACTATGAGACACCGGATGAGAATTGTGATTTAGATATAGTTCCAAATTCTGCTAGAAAAGCGGAGTTAAATATCGTAATGAGTAACTCATTTGGTTTTGGCGGAACAAATGGCGTTTTAATATTCAAAAAAATCTAAATATAGGGGTTTAATTTGGCAACATATTTAGATTTTGAAAATAGTATCAAGTTTATTCAAGAAGATATCATATCTGCACGCGTTCGTCATGACGAAGGCACTGTTAAAACTTTGCAAGAAAAATTAGATAAAGAAGTTTCAAAAATATTTAACAATCTCTCTCCTTTTCAACAGCTTCAATTAGCGCGTCATGTAGATAGACCTTATGCCCTTGACTACATTAACTTAATAATGAGAGACAAGTATGAGATTCACGGAGATAGACATTTTCGTGATGATGCAGCTATTTTATGCTATATGGGTTACATCGGGGATGAGAAGGTTATGGTTATCGGCGAGCAAAAAGGTCGCGGAACTAAAAACAAAATAAAAAGAAATTTCGGTATGCCTCATCCAGAGGGTTACAGAAAAGCTCTTCGTGCTGCAAAACTTGCAGAAAAATTCAACATACCTCTTCTTATGCTTGTGGATACTCCGGGTGCATATCCTGGTATCGGAGCAGAAGAGAGAAACCAAAGTGAAGCAATTGCTAGAAATCTTTTGGAATTATCGCAGCTAAACACGCAAACTATCTCTGTGGTTATCGGCGAGGGCGGAAGCGGCGGTGCGCTTGCTATCGGTGTTGCCGATAAATTTGCCATGATGAGATACTCCGTTTTTAGCGTTATTTCGCCGGAGGGATGTTCTGCAATTTTATGGAATGATCCTACAAAAGCTGAAGCGGCAACAAATGCTATGAAAATTACAAGCGGGGATTTAAAAGAGTTAAATCTTATAGACGATGTAATCGCAGAACCGCTAATCGGTGCGCATAGAGATAAAGACGGCGCGGCTGCAGCAATTGCCGAATATTTCTTAACAGAGCTCTCAAAACTTCGTCAAATGTCCGATGAAGATAGAATGAATGCAAGATATAAAAAACTTGTAGGCGTCGGAGCTTATAGCGAGTAAATTACTCTTGACTCTCTTTAAGCAGAGGGTCAAATTTCGGTCTTTTCAATCTTTTTGCCTCTTTTGTAAATTTTATGAGGTCTTCTACAGTTTCTACCGTTTCATCTAAATTAGCCAGCGATAATTTAAAAAGTTCATAAGTCGTAAGCACATCACTCATTGCTCTATGATGAGTTGCACTAGGATTTAGGCTAAATATTTTGTTTAAGTAAGAGAGTGCGTATCTATATGATTCAATCGTTCTTTCCGCTAACGACAAGGAGCATAAGCTTCTGTTTAAAAGCGGTGCCAAACCTATCTTTTGCATACTTTGGGATATAAACTTATAGTCAAATTTTACATCATGCGCAATAAAAACAGCATCTCCTAAAAAAGTTTTAAAATCATACATCACTCTCTTTAGATTTGGAGCATCTTTGGTGTCTTCTGCCGTTATACCCGTTATCTCAGTGATGTGCGGATTTATCTCATTACAATGAACAAGTGATTCGTAGCTGTCAACTATTTTGCCGTTTTTTACTTTTACGGCTGCTATTTCAATTATTTGATGTTTTTCTATTTTTGAGCCGTTTGTTTCAATGTCTACTATACAAAACTCAGCATCTTCTACGGGGATAAATTTTGTTGCAAAGTAAAAACTTCCATGCTGTTTTGTTATCTGCAAACCTTGAGAGTGCCAAAGTTGAAGCAAAAATTCCAAATCGTCATCAATCTGCTCTTTTAGTGTTTTTGAAGATAGCCCGCCGGAAGATAGCTTGTGAATACTTTTTGCATCTAGGCAAATATCATTATTTATCATCAATCTAGAACTTATTGCTTTGCATTTTTAATAAACTCTTTAACTTTAAAAATATCTTTTTTACCGTGTGAGAATTCAACACCGCTACTGACATCAACACCGTAAAAGCCGTATTTTTTAAGAGATGCGACATTATTTGCATCCAGTCCGCCTGCTAAGATGATTTTAGAGCAGTCAATACCATCAAACCACTCTAAATTTAGTCTTTTGCCGCTTCCGCCGTAAGATTCGCAATAGGCATCTACAAGTCTATACTCATCGCTAAATTGCACTATATCTTTAGCTTCTTTTGCACGGATTACCTTTATGTAAGGAACGAACAACTGTTCATATAGCTTGCAAGGAACTTCAAAGTGGATTTGAGCAAGTGTAGCACCTGACTCTTGGCAGTATGAGTTGATTATTTGAGCATCACTATTAACAAAAAGAGCTACTTTTTCTACAAATGGGGGTAGTTTTTTTATAATATTTCTGGCTTCAAACGGCGAAATATATCTGGGTGATTGTTCATAAAAAACAAAACCGAGTGCATCTGCACCGGCTTCTATCGCTACCATCGCATCTTCATAAGTCGTTATTCCGCAAATCTTGACACGCATAGTTAAATTTTTAAAGAAGCGATAGCCTCTTTTCTATCTTTATGGTTAAACACATAACTGCCCGCAACTACGATATCTACACCGACATCTTTTAGTAGATGAATGTTTTTATCACTCACGCCGCCGTCAACTTCTATAAGACATTTAGGGTTTAATCTTTTTCTCATCTCATCGAGCTTTTTCGCTTTTGGTATGACGCTCTCTATAAAACTTTGTCCGCCAAATCCCGGATTTACGCTCATTAGAAGAACCATATCTAAATCTTGCAGCAGATACTCTATGGATTCCGGCGGTGTGTGAGGATTAAGCACGATTGCAGGTTTAATGCCAAGAGAACGAATTTTTTGTATGAGGCGGTGAGGATGCTTCTCCTCTTCGATGTGAAAAGATATATATTCAGGCTTTAGTGGAGCAAAAAGATCAACAAAAAAAGTGTTGTTTTCAACCATAAGATGGATATCAAGCGGCTTTGTGGCACATGCGGCAATTGCGGAAACTACCACGGGTCCAATTGTTAGATTCGGTACAAAATGACCGTCCATTACATCTACATGAACCAAATCACATCCGGCACTACAAATAGCCTCTACATCTCTTTGTAAATTGCCAAAATCGGCGGATAAAACGCTCGGAGCTACTAACAATCTATTTTTCCTTTGTTGAGGCCTTCGACTTGCAGAAGGGGGATAAATTTTTGAAATTGTACTATTTTGTATCTTTCATCTTGTTAAGAAAAATTGAAATTTATCACCGTTAAACGATAAATCTACCTGAACACCTTTTCTACTCTCTATAACTTCCAATAAACTATCTACATCTTGATATGTTCTAGGAAGTGTAATATTTACGCTAATACCCTCATCCATAAGAAGAGTTTTTATCTTTCCACCCACTATATTTACGAGCTCAGCCAATGAATCTAAAACTAGCTCCAAATCATCTGTACTTTCGCCGATGAGAAGTTCACAAGCTTTTTTTGCGATTGTTAAAGGAAAAACTAAAATAACCATACCGTCCATATCACCGTAATAGCCGATAGAGCTGGCAACTTTGCCCTCCTTGTTTCGAATAGTTAAACTATTAACGCTTACAGATTCTTTAACTGCTTTTGAGTTTGTCATCATCTCTAAAGTAACTGCTGCAGCATTAATAAAGTTTGGAAGCTCCATTACAGTCTCTTTGCTTAGCAGCCTTTTATTTTTTACATTTGATGCACTGCTTGCACCGAGTTCCTTTAATAGCTCTTTGTTTTGAATGATATCATTCATCTGCTCATAAAAAAGTATTCCTGAATCTTCCAGCGTATCTTTAAACAATTCAGGAATTTTATCAAATTTCATTCCCACAAAACATATAGTAGCGTTATACTCAGCAGCGGAACTTGAGAGCTTTGAGAAGAAGTTCAATGCATGCACATTCATACTGATAACTTTGTAGGCATCAAAAATAAAAAGCCTAAAGCCTACATTGAGTGAATTGTTGTGATATTCGATATTAAATTTATCGCTTATCTCAACATCCAAGAACATAGATATCGTATATATGATTGCATTGCCTGTTACCCTTGTTGCAACTTTCTGCCCCATCTGTCCTAAGAAAGTTGAATCAACTGCATAGTCAAAAGTGTCTTTTTTCTCTTTTTTTGCATCAAATTCTTCTTTTGTTTGTGCAACGATAGGGTTGTGCCCGTTGTCGTGCAATTCAATAGCAATTGCAGACCTCTGAGATCTGTCACTGCTGTAAATAAGGACATTCTTATTTTGATTTTTAAAGCTAGAAGAGAATAAATATGCAATCTCTAAAGTTTTAAAGAGTGAAAAGTTAATTTCATCATGATAGAATTTTTTTATAGCTTGATATTTTTTAAGGTCATAATCGCAAAATCCAACGGTGGCTTGGTTTTTTTTACGAATTTGCAAAAAAAGCTTTATAAAAGTGTCTAAACCGTTTTTATTGAAAAAAACCACTTTTTTAAGTGAAACTAAAATCATATCCGCTTTTAATTGTATGGTAGCCTCAACATCATCAACACCTAAAAAAGAGTTGGTGTTATTGCCGTCTAAAAAGCCTTGCGGCGAAAAAGTTGCAATCGAGTTTTTAAGTACGGCTCTCATTGAATCTCCATAAGGGATGCAAACTCATCATATATATCATTGATGTATTCAATCTGAAAATCAACAACATCATTTAACCCAGCTTCAATAAAGTCTGGTTTTGAAAGTTCATAAAAAAGCAGGAGATGCATCCATTTTCCAAGATTATTAACCTCTTGTATGTTAGAGGGATTTACTCCTGAAGCGGCT
>CAIUZU010000251.1 GCA_903903705.1 uncultured Helicobacteraceae bacterium | reverse complement strand
TATTATACATATATACATAATGATTCTGAGATAAATTTTGTTTTTAGATACAAAAAAGTTACATATTGAAGTTTTGTTTTAACGTATTTTCATTTTATGACACATTTGAGACAAAAAACGTATATAATTATCACAATGTATAGAGTTATAAATGTTGTGATAAATTATAAAAATATGAGGAAATGTGATGTTTTTGTTTGGAAATAAAAAAAATCGTTCTGATGAGCAGATGGCAAATTTGCAAAAAGAGTTGGAATCTTTAAGATCTCTTTATGATTCTGCCAATAGAGAAAATGAAGATCTAAAAGAGCGAATGAAAGATGTTAAAAATATTGTCGAAGAGAATAAGCTAAAAAAAGCGCTTACTCAAAACCTCTCTTCCGGATGCATGAAAAATATTTCAAAAATTCAAGAAGGGTTGCAAAGCAATATCAAATTTTTGGAAGATATCGGCGTCTTGACGGTTGATAATGAAAATTTTATGCTTGATATAAGAAGCAATGCGAACTCTATTTTTAACACCGATTCGATTATTCAAATGGCAAACGAGTTAAGGCATACCGCCGAAAACTTAAACGGAAGCGTAAGTGCGATATCGGAGGTTATAAATCTTATAAAAGATATATCGGATCAGACAAATCTGCTTGCACTCAATGCCGCTATTGAAGCAGCTCGTGCGGGAGAGCATGGAAGAGGATTTGCCGTTGTTGCCGATGAGGTAAGAAAACTGGCGGAGAGAACTCAAAAAGCAACCTCGGAAGTTGAGATAAATATAAATACGCTAAAGCAAAATTCTCACATCATGCATGCGGAGAGTGAAAAGCTAGAAGATGAAGCGATGACGGCTTCAAAAAGCCTTGATACCTTTAAGGTGGAGTTAGATGAGCTGCTTGAAAATACCAAAACTATAAAAGAGGACAATCTGCACTCTCAATATCAGCTTTTTATAAATTTGGCAAAGCTAGACCATGTGCTTTTTAAAGTAAATACTTATGACGGTGTTTTTAACGATAAAAATCTTGAGCTCTCAAACCATCATAACTGCAGATTTGGAAAATGGAAAGAGGGAGAGGGCAAAACAGTATTTGGAAAGACAAAATCATATACTATGATAGATGCTCCTCACTCAACCGTACACTCAAACGCTATTGCGGCGATAGAGTGTGTTAAAAAAGGAAGTTGTTTACAAGATATAAATAAAGTAATAGGCTATTTCTCAGAAGCTGAAAATGCCAGCAATGAACTCTTTGACATACTTGACAATATGCTTCATGAAGTAAAGTAAATCTCGTGATATTTATCTCTTCAACTATATTAGCCACTTAGGATATTGAGATAAAGATATGCACACCAAAACGAAAAAAGCGAGTATGAAACTTTACTTCTTAATAGTAAAAAACTCGATATACTTGCAAAAAATAAACAGATGAGAGATTTGTGAAACTTCCAAAAGGCTTTGGCAAAAACTACTTTACTTTACGAGCGATTACGGCAACTTCTAACCAAGTAACGCTAAATGCAACCGCATCAAGAGTGCAAAGTTTTCACATGTTAAATTTTCAGGGTGACGAGCCGGATGCAGAGCTAGAGGAAGAAGATCTTGCCGCCACGCTTTGCACGGGGGAACTCTCCCTAAAACCTTGCCATTGTAACTGTTACTACTTAAGACGCACAAAAAAAACACTCCGACTCTGCCCATCTCAAAAACTTGATTTTAACTACTTTAAAACCCTAAACAATGCTATTTCTCCGCCACTTCTTTAACTTTTTTATCACACCAAAAATAAAATTTACGGAAAAATAACAATGAAAAAAAAGATACTTTTATCGCTTCTGGCTTCAACTATATTAGTCGCTCAAGATATTGAGCTAAAACCCTTGCAGATAACCTCAACGGCAATACAAACCGATGAGCTAAAATCAACAGATGCGGTTGAGATCTACATGAGCGAAGATATACAAAAGGCACATGTTCAAAATCTTTATGAGTTTTTAAATCAGCAAACATCTGTTATAGCAATGCCCTCTTACGGAAATCCGTTCTCTCAAAAACTGGATATGAGGGGATACGGCATTGAAGACGGTTATCAAAATATCATAGTAACTCTTGATGGCAGAAAAATAAACAATATTGATATGATAGCTCCGCTTTTAGGCTCGATTTCTCCCTCTTCCATAGAAAAAATCGAGATTATAAAATCCGGCGGTATCGTCATCGGCGGTGACGGGGCGAATGCCGGCGTTATCAACATCACTACCAAAAAGAACAACGATAAAGAGTTAAGCATATATGGCGGAAGTTACAAAACTTTTGACGGTGCATTTTATTTAGGTCACAGCGATGAAAAACTTTCCATCTCCGCCAGCGGTGAAGCACAAAAAAGCGATGGAATCCGTCATATAAACAGCGGCAAAGAGAGAGATGAGAAGAAACTCTCGACCGCAGCATTTAATGTAGCGTATCTGCCGATTGACAAGGTTGAACTAAGAGCAGGAGTGGCAACGGCTCGAGTAGATGTAACATACGCAAGTTATTTGACACTTGATGAGTACAATGAGGATGTAAAACAAGCAGGGAACTCCAACTGGGGAGCAACCGAGCAAAAATTTGACACGGATGCCATAAATGCAGGTGTTAGCTACTACGCAAATCAAAAGTTATCTCTACATGCAGACGCAAGACATGAAGAAAAAAGATCCAATTATATAACCTACTCTTCCATCGCCGATTATGACTACGACTCTGCAAAATTGAGTGTCGATTTTAAAGATGATTTTTTCAGCATAAGCTTCGGAGTCGATATGTTTGAGGGAAAAAGAGATTCACATGCAAGCAGTTATGCGATTGCAAGCGATACCTCAAAAGAAAATCTGGCATCATTTCTCATGAGCAATTTTAACTTTGACAACCACTCCATAAAAGCCGGAGCAAGAGTTGAGGCGGTGGAGTACAGATACGATGATGCTCTTAATAATCTAAAAGACGACTATTC
>CAIUZU010000250.1 GCA_903903705.1 uncultured Helicobacteraceae bacterium | reverse complement strand
TTTCAAAAACTATAAAATTCCTATTCTATAGCGATGGAGTAGTAGAGAACAGCGTTCGATATGACAATAAATTATATATGGATTTTATTGAAGAGGATTTTTTGTCATCCTTTACAAAAGATGAATTTAGAGAAAAATTACTTTGGAAAATAGATGATCAAGAAGATGATATGACTTTTATTTTCATAAATCAACTAACCATAAATAGCCGTATTTCTCACATAAAAGAGTTATTTCCAAGCACTTTAGAAGCACTAGAAGAGGCAAATAATTGGTATTCAAATATTTGGAGCACTTTTACAAACAATTACAAGCTCTCATACAATGCAGGCGTTGTTTTTACAGAACTTTTTATGAATGCTTACGAGCATGGCAACCTTGGACTAGATTCAGAAACAAAACACAAACTCTTAAGTGAAGATAACTATTTTACAACATTAGAAGAGAAACAAAAAGATTGTAAAAAGAAAATAACCGTATCCGTAGACACGATAGCACATAACTCAAGCAAATATATAACTACTACAATAAAAGATGAGGGAGAGGGTTTTGACACTCAAATATTAAGTAAAATATTTAGAGATAAGAAAAATTTTAACGGTAGAGGGGTTTATGTTTCAAGGCAATCTTCACTGGGGATATATTATAACTCAACTGGGAATACCGTACTTTTTTTACATAAACTCGAGGAGTGAAGCGTAACAAAAAGTTACACTTCTCAACTTAGCTTATTTTGCCAATGCTGCTTTTGAAGCTACTGCAACTGCACTAAATCCAGCTGCGTCATTCATAGCCATATCAGCAAGTACTTTACGGTCAAGTTCGATGCCACCTTTGTGAATACCGTTAATAAATGATGAATAGTTCATTCCATTTAAACGACAAGCTGCATTGATACGGATAATCCATAGTTTACGGAAGTCACGTTTCTTTTGCTTACGGTCACGGAATGAGTAGTACATTGAGCGCTCTAGTTGCTCTTTTGCTTTACGATAGTGTTTACGGCGTCCGCTGTAAAAACCTTTCGCTAATTTTAATATCTTTTTGTGTCTTCTTCTACGAACAACACCTGTTTTTACTCTTGGCATATTTTTCCTTTTTTTCTTTACCTAGTCATTTTTTGTGATCAAGGTGCCACAGCTTTGGTGGACTTGCCCAAACGTAGTTTGGAGATTAAATGAATTAACTAAAAATTAGTTAATCATAGCCTTAACATTTTTTTCATCAACTTTAGCAATGATTTTTGATTTATGTTGCTTTGTACGAGTAGCTGGATCTTGTTTTGTTAAGATATGGCTTCTGTACGCTGTACCACGTTTTACTGTACCATTTTTCTTAACTTTGAAACGCTTTACAGCGCCCTTAACAGATTTCATCTTTGGCATCGAAACTCCTTTATAAATTGGAGCGCAATTATACCCAAATATTTTGAAATTTTGTTATACTAATGCCATGAATTCTATTAAACATATCAACAATGCACTACAAGATTTAGACAAAGAGGTTGAGGCAATTCTTCAAGACATGAGCTTGCCGATGAATGAAAAAGACAATCGTATGCTCCCATTGCTGCAGCAAAAAAGGGTTTTAGCCCAAACGCTGGAAGATTTGACTTATTTAAAGAACAATCCGCCAAAACCAAATCAAGCATGCGGAATTTCTAAATATAGAAAAGATTAATCTCCGCTCCTATATGAGTCTAATTTTCTTTGTATCAGTAAGTAGAGTTTGAACAACTGTTTTGCCGCCATATACATTGGTTTTTGCTAAAACTTTAATTTTTAACTCTAATATTCCTGTATAATTTCAAAAATCATCTCAAGGCTTTCTTATGTCAAAAAAACCGACTCTCTTGCAACAGTTTCGCTCTTTCTGTTTTCAAAATAATCCAAAGGATATTGAGGATGCTTTGAAATATTTTGCCGTATTTGGCGGAACTAGCTGGAGTGTCGATACGACAAAGCCGCTTAGCGAACTTATCGAGAGTAAGGTTTTGAAAAACTACACTTACATCAATGGAGATATCACAAAATTTACAAAAAGCGATAAAGTAAGCCACTCGCTTTTAAGTGCGGTTGCAATTGGAGATGGACGGGTTCACTCTGCTCTAAAGAGAGCACGCATCTCAAGGGGCGAGGGAGAAGAAGCGATAGACACGCTTTGTGACAAAGGCATTATAAAGGCTGAATATTCGCTTGAATCTCCGCCGAGTCCTGACGAAAAAATTGATGAGAAACTAAACTTCAGCACTCCTTTTATGCGTTTTTGGTTTGCTTTTATATCTCCGTTTTTTAAAACCATAAAAGAGGGTGACTATAAAGAGGCAAAAGAGCGATTTGCAAACCGTGAGCAGGAGTTCTCCGAGCTTCTGTTTCTCAAACTCTCTCATGAGCTTCTAAAAAAAAGCTTTAAAGAAGATCCGATTGTGGAGATTGGAAGTTATTGGGATAGAAATATCCAAATCGATATCTTGGCAAAAACAGCTTCGGGTAAAATCGTTGCGGGTGTATGCAAATACTCAAACTCAAAAGCAAAGAAAAGTTCCCTTACAAAACTTCAAGAACTATGCGATTTGGCAGAGCTTACACCGGACATTTGCGTGATTATCTCAAAAGGCGGTTTCTCTAATGAGCTAAAAACCCTAAAAGGCGAAGATGTAAAACTGTTTGCTCTTAAAAGTTTTAAAACACTTGTGGAAGATCTGAGCGAAAAAGATTTTATAGAGTGTGAGGGGAAAAAATATTAATAATTTAGTAAATTTACTAGCCAAAAAAACAGCTTTAAAAAAAGAGCATATAGAAAATATTTTAAAACTTCTAGACGATGGTAGCACCATCCCTTTTATAGCCCGTTACCGTAAAGAGATGACAGGCGCTGCTAGTGATGAAGTGCTTCGTGATTTTGAGACCATCTACATGAGTGCAAAAAAGCTTTTAGAGCGTAAAGAAGAGGTGTCAAGGCTGATAGCTGAGAGAGCCACTCTGAACGAAGCTATCAAAAAAAGTATTGATGAAGCTGATAGTCTGAGGGTTTTGGAAGATATTTACCGTCCATACAAAGAGAAGAAAAACTCTCGTGCGGCAACTGCCATAGAAAATGGACTGACACCGCTTTGCGATATTTTAGAAAGAGCAACACTAAGTATAGAGGAGTTCAAATCAAAAGCCAAAGAGTTTGTAAAGGGCAGCGTTACATCGGTTGATGAAGCCGTTTCCGGTGCGCAGGATATTTTGGCAGAGCGTTATGCCGACTTGCCCCGTGAGAGAGAAGCTCTGCGTACGAACATGCTTCGCTACGGTGTTTTAGAGATTAAAAAAACAAAAAATTTTGACGAAAATGGAACTTTTAAAAATTTTGCAGGCAAAAGTGAAAAAGTTGCTTACATCCCGTCTCACCGCTATCTTGGGGTTATGCGCGGAGTAAATGAAAAAGAACTTTCAGTTAAGATAACTATAGATATAGAGCGGGTAGAGCAAAATATAAAAGAGTATAAAATACCTCGCAACGCTGCAACGTCAAAAGAGCTGCTTTTTGAAGCATACAGAGACGGGCTGAAACGTCTTTTACTTCCCTCTATCGAGAGAGAAGTTCACGCCGAGTTAAAAGAGAGAGCCGATATCTCCGCAATATCTGTTTTTGGCAAAAACTTAAATCAGCTTTTGATGACTCCACCTGTTACAAAAAGGGTAATTTTAGGAGTAGATCCAGCTTTTAGAACAGGCTGTAAACTTGCTGTCGTTGATGAAAACGGCAACTATTTGGAGTCATGTGTCATCTATCCTACAGAGCCGCAGAAAGATTACGAAAACTCCAAAAAAAAGGTGCTTCTCCTTACAAACAAGTATAACATCACCGGTGTAGCGATAGGAAACGGCACAGGCTCACGGGAAACTCAGGAGTTTTTCGCCACTCTTAACAAAGATGAAAATGCAAAGCTAAACTATACGGTCGTATCAGAAGCAGGGGCATCCGTCTACTCCGCTTCAAAGATAGCCGCACAAGAATATCCAAACCTTGATGTGACCATCAGAGGTGCTATCTCAATCGCCCATAGACTTCAAGATCCTATGGCGGCTTTGGTTAAAATAGATCCAAAGAGTTTGGGTATCGGGCAGTATCAGCATGATGTCGACCAAAAACTTTTAGAGAAGAAACTAACCGATGTAACGCAGGATTTGGTAAACCGTGTAGGCGTAGACATAAACTCGGCATCTCTTTCGCTTCTATCTTATATAGCAGGCGTCGGGGTAAAAGTGGCTCAAAATATAATCACCTTTAGAGAAGAAAATGGTGTATTTAAAACAAAAGAGCAGCTTTTAAAAGTAAAAGGTTTGGGTAAAAAAGCTTATGAACAGGCTGTAGGATTTATCCGCATCAAAAACAGCAAAAACATTTTTGACAACAGCGGAATCCATCCAGAGAGTTATGAAGTTGCAAAAAAACTTCTTGGGATTGATCTGGCAACAGTTGATGTTAAACAAAAAGCTGCGGAGCTAAGCGTTGGAGAGGAGACGCTAAAAGACATTATCAAAGAGCTGCAAAAACCCGGTTTTGACCCAAGAGAAGAGTTGCCTCCGATTCCGTTTAAAGACGGCATAACGGATATTAAAATGCTCAGTCTAGGAAGTTTTGTCTCAGGCGTTGTCAGAAATATAGCCGATTTTGGTGCATTTGTAGATATTGGGCTGAAAAATGACGGGATGATTCATGTATCCAAAATGAGTGCAACAAAAATCTCTCATCCGCTTGAAGTTCTCTCGATAAACCAATATCTGCCTCAAATCGAGGTTGTATCAATAGATGAAGAAAAAGGAAAAGTCGGACTAAGTCTGATATAAAAAACAATGAAACCAACACTCTATTTTCTAAGATCTTCGGAGCAAAAAATCGCAACCGATATGCTTCACTATGCCTATCGCCTTGATGAGATTGGCAAAAAGCTTCAAGATTTCCCACAACTTGAAATATATAGCAGATTTTACGGGTTATCATCAAAAGATCTCGGGCTTTACGCTTTAAGCGAACATAAAATAGCAGGCGGTGTCTGGATACGACTTTTAAAAGAAGACGACAAGGCAGAGGGTTTTGTAGATGAGAAAACACCGGTACTTACAATCGCCGTTAAACCGGAATTTAGAGAAGCAGGCATCGGTTCGGCAATGTTAGAACAGCTATTTTTAGAGGCCGGCGCACTTTTTGAGTCTATTAGCGTAAGCGTTTTAAATAACGAAAAGACAGTGAAATATTTTCAAAAATTTGGATTTGTTGAAGTTGAAAATTCTTTTAGAAAAAGCCCGATTGACGAAGCTGAAGTTATAACTATGGTAAAAGAGTTGCCAAAAGAGAGGGTTGTGCGACCGACTGACGGCTACGACCCTCGAAAATGGATGGATTAGAAACGAACTATTAAACCTGCATAAACACCTGAAAAGTCAATATTTAGTTTTGCATCAATATCATTTTCATCGATATCTATCTTTTGAACTCTGTAACCGATTTCTAAGGCAGGTTGAATAACGGGAATAAAATTCAAAGTATAATCAACTTTTGCTCTAACGTCATAAACGGTAGAATCACCTGTAGTGATGTACTTTATATCTGCTTCAAAACCGAGGTCCGTTGATGGAATCTGAACTCTTGCTCTTGCGTATAACAAAGGAATAGGGAGAGTCACGCTGTCTCTGTAACCTGCAAATCCAGTTGTAGGTGCCGCGGTGTAAGATGCATCAATGATTTTAATATCAAGACCCAAATCAAGAGTGATCCAAGCCGTGTTGTCAAGAATATTATAGTATGGGATGATATCATACTGTTTCATATCGTAAGATAGTGTAGTAGAGGCAGCACCAATATCAAAGTCTTTAAACTCTCCGCTTGCAACACCTTTATCTTCCAAACTTACATACTCCAGCCTAATATTAGGAAGTACCGGAACAGGATGTTTAATGAGCATCCAAACATATGGAGATGTCTCTTTATTTGTGCTTGAAGTATAAAGACCGTTTGCTCCACCATCGGTATAAGTCGCATTTCCTTTTGGAGTTTGCATCCATGCACCAGCACCCATTTCAACCCTAGTAAAATCCGCCATCACGGTAGAAGCTAAAACTGCTCCGCATGTGAGTGTATATAAAATTTTTTTCATGCTTAAAATCCTTAAAATAGATAGGATTATTGTAGCAAATTTAAACTTGATTTATAAAAAGAGAAGGAGAAAAAAAGAGGCACCGGTAAATACCTCTTTTGTAAAACTATCTAGGAGAGGAGATAGTTTGTTAAAATTATCTTTGGAGTTATGTCTGTAAAACGGTTCTTAGTTAGCTGCAGCTATAGCAGCGTCATAGTTTGGTTCTTCAGTTATTTCAGGAACGATTTCTTTGTAAATTACGATGCCCTTAGCATCAACAACAAAAATCGCTCTACATGTAACGCCGGCAAGAACCGAACCGCCAAGAAGCACACCGTAAGCTTTAGCAAAATCTTTATTTCTAAAGTCAGATGCAACAGTTAGCTTGTCGATTCCCTCAGCTGCACAAAATCTTCCCGATGCAAACGGTAAATCCATAGAAACAACAGTAGTTTTAACGCCTTCTAACTTTGCAGCTCTTGCATTAAAATTACGAGTTTCAGTAGCACATACGCCTGTATCTAACGATGGAACAACGATGATTAGCTGTTTAACGCCTTGCGCACCGCCAACTACTACATCAGCCAAACCTGCTGAATTTACAACAGTAACTTCAGGTGCTTTATCACCTACTTTTACTTCATTTCCTAGTAACTCTACGTCTGTACCTTTAAATTTTGTAGTTGCCATTCTTGACTCCCTTGTTTTTTTTATTTTAACTTTTTATTGATAAAAGAAGTATATTTCAAATCGGATAATTTTACTCTTAATTAGAAAAAGAGGGTTTAATGCTAAGCATCATTTAAGCTAAATGACACTTTTGGGACAAACTTCCATTTCATCGCATAAGCTAAACATCTTTTTTTCGTACATCTCTACACCCACCCTTCCTATCATTGCAGCATTATCCGAACAATATTTCAATTCACTTAAAAGCAACTCTGCACCATGCGGCTTTAAAAGCTCCTCTATAGCGAGACGGAGATAGAGATTCGCACTTGCTCCACCGACAATGGCAAAGGTTTTTGGCGGAACTTCTTTAAAATATTTTTTGAGTTTTTGAATGATATGAAGAGTTGCCACATGCTCAAATGATGCAGCTATATCTTTATAATCATCTTCACATGAAGCTTCAACAGCCAAACGTACCGAATTTTTCAGCCCTGAATATGAAAAAGCAATAAGCGGAGATTGATGCAGAGGAACCGTAAAATTATACTTTTTTCTATCTCCCTCCTTTGCCAGCTTTTCTATAACAGGTCCTCCCGGATAGCCAAGTTTCATCATTTTAGCTACTTTGTCAAAGCTCTCTCCAAAGCTGTCATCCATGCTTTTTGCGACCGTTTTTATATCTTCTAAACTTTTCACTTCCATTACCTGAGTATGTCCGCCTGAGACGAGCAGAACAGTCAAAGGAAAAACCGCCTCTTTCTCTATAAAAAGAGAGTAGATATGCCCGATAAGGTGATTAACTCCGATGAGCGGAATGCCCAGTGCGATAGAGACGGCTTTTGCCATAATCACACCCTCTACAAGAGTAACACTAAGCCCCGGAGTCGTAGTAACCGCAACCGCTTTTAAGTCACTAAAATATGGTTTGCACTCTTCTAAAATCTTAGGTAACGCCTCTGCATGAAGTCTTGCCGCCAGCTCTGGAACAACGCCGCCGTAAACAGAGTGTTCTAACTCTTGCGATATCTTTTTATGAAAAAGAAGCTTTTTTGTGGCAATTTCTGTTATCGCGATAGCGCTGTCATCGCATGAGCTTTCAATTGAGAGTATCAAAATCTATCCTTTAGTAAAATATTAAGAATTAATAACTAACCGTTAATTTTTCAATTTTTGTAAGTTCTTCTTCTATAGAAACTTTGATTTGTTCTATCATTAAATATTTTTGAGCTATTGTTTTTTGAGCT
>CAIUZU010000249.1 GCA_903903705.1 uncultured Helicobacteraceae bacterium | reverse complement strand
ACTAAGGCTTGAACACCCTCAAGTGGCATTGCGTTATAGATACTGGCACGCATTCCACCTGCCGCTTTATGACCACGTAAGGCTACTAATCCTGCTGCATTGGACTTTGCGAGCATTCTCAAACATGAAGCAAGAAGTGTTGATATCGTCGGAAGATTCGGCGGCGAAGAGTTTGTAGCAATTCTTGGAGAAACAGATACTAAGGGTGGAGTTCTTTTTGCCGAGAAACTTAGAGAAAAAGTAAAAAAGGCTCGTTTCATGTACAAGGATGAGCGAATATCGCTAACAGTAAGCTGTGGAGTGAGTGATCGAAAATCAAGTGTTTCGCTTAATAGCTTAATGAAAAGTGCTGATGAGTTTGTATATAAAGCTAAGAAAAACGGTAGAGACAGGGTTGAGTATAAGTGACATTAAAAGAGTTTCTTGAAGCTAAACCGCTCTACTATGACGAGATCGATTATAGCCGTATGCCGCGTGTATATGAGAAGATAAGAGAGTTTATAAAAATTCCAAAAATTATTCATATTATAGGAACAAACGGAAAGGGTACGACGGGGCGTTTTTTATCTAATGCTCTTTACTCAAAGGGATTTGGAGTCGGACACTATACATCGCCACATATTTTAGAGTTTAACGAGAGAATCTGGTATGACGGTGCAAATGCAAGCGATGCCTCTCTTGAGGCGGCACATGTAGAACTGCAAAAGCTTTTAACTTCAAGCGATGCCGAGTCGTTGAGCTACTTTGAATATACGACACTGCTTGCTATGATAATTTTTAAAGAGTGCGAATTTGTGATTATGGAAGCAGGTCTTGGCGGAGAACATGACGCAACTGCCGTATTTCCTAAATTTTTAACACTTGTAACTCCTATCGGATATGATCATGAGGCATTTTTAGGCTCTAAGATAGAGCAAATCGCAGCCACGAAACTTGCTGCAATTCAAAAAAGTGCCATAATCGCTAAACAAAATTATGAAGAGGTCTATCAAGCAGCGGCTAAGATGAGCAGTGAAAAGATGCTCAATATATACAGGGTCGATGAGTTTATAGATGATGCAGATAGAGTAAAGATTCAAGAGATCTCTCAAAATCTCTCTCTTGCACCATATCTTATTGAGAATTTAAGTTTAAGCATAGCGGCACTTAAATTTTTAGATTTTTCGTATAGTGTTGATGATTTTAAAAAGGGCGTTCTTTTTGGAAGATTAAGCAGGATCAGTGAAAATATAATCGTAGATGTCGGACACAATGCACTTGCGGCTTCAAGGGTTTCAGAGGCTTTGAGCGGTGAGAAGTTTATACTTATTTACAACAGTTATAAAGATAAAAACTATCATGAGATACTCTCTATTTTAAAACCGCTTATCTTACATGTCGAGATTATAGAGATTGAAAATCAAAGAGTTGAGGATATACAAAAGATTCAAGAAGCATTTGCGGATTTAAAGATAGAAAACGCTATATTTAAAGAGATAAAAAAAGAGCAAAAGTACCTAGTTTTTGGCTCTTTCAGTGTTGCAGAGAAGTTTTTAAAGGAGCACGCAAATGTCGCAAAATATACTATTTGAGTATTACAAAACCGCTAAGAACAGAGATCTTGAACTTCTAATCTGCCACGATTCCAAAGAGGCACATGAGCTTGAGAGCGTAGCAAAATTTTTCAAGCAGGATGTCTTGGTTTTTCCGGATTTCAGGGCGACATTCGGGGATGATTTAAGAGTTTACAAAGAGGAGCTGCATGAGCTTTTTTCGGTTTTAAGAAAATATTACGCTCTCAAAAAAAAGCCTCTTGTTATATCTCCTCTAAAAACACTTCTTTTTCATATGCCTTGCGAGAGTCTGCTTAGCTCTACAACTTTAGAGTTTGGCACAAAGATAGAACTTAGACAATTCCAAAAGCAGATGCTGTTTTGGGGATACAACTTTGTAGATATTATTCAGGTGGCGGGGGAGATATCCTTTCGTGGAGATATCATAGATATATATCCGCCATCAAGCCAATTTCCTCTAAGGATTTCGCTTTTTGACGATGAAATAGAGCAGATAAAATATTTTGAATTAGAGTCTCAGCGAACGCAAAAAGAGGAGCTTGATAGCGTAGAAGTAACTCCCGCATTTTTCTCTTTGGATGAGGCTGGATTTGATGCCTTAAATGAAAAAGTAAAAAACAGCTCGTTTGATTCTTTGGTTAAAGATATAGCATCACTGGGATTATGGCATCTTGATGAGAGAGCGGTAAATTTTATAGAGGGCAAAAATGCAAAGCTTGTTAGAAATTTAGATGCTTTTTTGGTCGATGCCTATGCGCTTAACAAACCAACGCTCTCAAGAGAGTGTTTTAATGTAGAGGTTTTGTCAGAATCTGATGATTTTAAAGAGTTGGTTGTAACAGATTTGCATCCTCTTTTAAAAGTTCACAAAAATAAAAAGATAACTGTTATCGCCTCAAATGAAGCGGTCGTAAAACAGGTTGGACTCTTTGATACAAAGGGCATAGAGATTCTTTATGCTCCATATATTTTAAATATTTTAAGCAAAGACGAGCTTGTAATTTCACTCAACAAGCCTGAGAAGAGCAGACGAAGAAGAAAAAGCTCAATCCTGTTGGATGATTTAAAAACCGGTGATTATGTCGTACATGAAGATTACGGAGTCGGTATTTTTGAGAGCATTGAACAGACTCAGATACTCGGAGGCATCAAAGATTTTATAGTTATCAAATATGTGGGCGACGATAAGATCCTGCTTCCGGTTGAAAATCTTGACTGCATAGACCGCTATATCGCCTCAGGCGGCTCTGTTCCGGTTTTAGACAAGCTTGGAAAAGGGAGTTTCGGCAAACTTAAAGAGAGCGTGAAAAAACGCCTTATGGAGATTGCAGGGCAGATCGTAAACACTGCTGCTGCAAGAGAGCTTATAAAAGCGCCGAAAATAAGTGTAGACGAAGATGAATTAAAAGAGTTTCAAAAATTATCGGGCTTTGATTATACCGATGATCAGGTGCAGTCCATCGACGAGATAATCTCTCAGATGAGTTCAGGTCACATCATGGACAGACTTCTTAGCGGAGATGTGGGCTTTGGAAAAACCGAGGTCGCCATGAATACTATTTTTGCGGCATACAAATCCGGTTTCCAGTCGGCTCTCATCGTCCCTACTACGCTTCTCTCGGCTCAACACTACCGCTCATTGGCACAAAGATTTGATGCACTTGGCATAAGAGTTTCAAAGCTAGACAGATTTGTGAGTGCAAAAGATAAAACAAACATCATTAAAGCCTTGGCTGATGGGATTTTGGATGTAGTTGTGGGAACACATGCGCTCTTTGATTTGGATTTTAAGAATCTTGGCGTCGTTATCATAGATGAAGAGCATAAGTTTGGGGTTAAGCAAAAAGAGAAGATAAAAGAGCTTTATCACAATGTCCATCTTCTCTCCATGAGTGCCACGCCGATCCCACGCTCGCTCAATCAGGCTCTTAGCTCGATAAAAACCATGTCACAGCTTCTGACACCTCCGAGTGAGAGAGAGCCTGTTAGAACCTTTGTAAAAGAGTATGAAGAGAAGCTTATAAAAGAGGTTATTTTAAGAGAGATTCGCCGTGGCGGGCAGATATTTTATGTGCATAACTCGATTGACCACATGCCTATAAAGCTTGGTGAACTAAAGGCAGTATTACCCGAACTTAGAGTAGTTATGCTTCACTCAAAAATCTCTGCAACCGATACGGAAAGAGAACTTTTAAAGTTTGAAGCCGGAGAGTATGACTTAATGCTCGCAACTTCGATAATCGAATCAGGTATCCACATGCCACGTGTAAATACCATAATAGTCGACGGCGCGGACAGGTTTGGGATGGCAGATTTGCATCAGCTTAGAGGTCGTGTCGGGCGCAGCAACGTTGAGGGCTTTGCATACTTTATAGTAAACGATAAAGAGACATTGACGGATGATGCTAAAAAAAGACTCCTTGCATTAGAGTCGAACTCATTTTTGGGAAGCGGCTCTGTTTTGGCATACCACGATTTAGAGATACGCGGCGGCGGAAATTTAGTCGGTGATGCTCAGAGCGGACATATAAAAAACATCGGTTATTCGCTCTATCTTAGAATGTTAGAAGATGCGATAAAACTCCTAAGCAATCAAGTCCAAGTCGAGAAGATGAAAGTGGACATAAAACTTACCATCTCGGCATATATATCCGATGAGATCGTCAAAGAAGACAGACTTCGTTTGGATATTTACAGACGACTCTCGGCATGTGAGAACAGCGTAGAAGTATATGAGATACAAGAGGAAGTGATAGACAGATTCGGAGATCTTGACACTCCTAGCAAGCAGTTTTTTGAACTTATGGTTATTAAGCTTTTAAGTTTAGAAAAAAAGATAAAAAGCGTTTCAAATTATGGGCAAAATATCACTTTTACATATATGAACGATGCAAAAGAGAGTATAAAATCGGACTCAAAAGATGACGATGATATTATAAAAGCGGTGCTGTTGTATTTGAGGGCGTGAGGGTTAATACATGCATAAATCAGGAACTAAACATCAAAACTATGAAATCTTAAATCTCATAGGCTATGGACTTTCAAAATTCAATGATGATTTTATAAAAGAATTTGGATTTACAACAAAAACAGCTTTTTATGAATATTGTGTTGCTCGTCATATTGCCCAAACAGTTGGAACTGTAAAAAATAGAATGGATTTATTTGACCACTTTTTTCCAAATAATGGTAGAAAAGGTTGGTGGCAAAAAGGCGATGCTTATATTCATAGAAAAATTTTGATAGATAACCTATTTGGGCTTGAAGATGTAAAAGGCTATGCCAATATTGTAAAACTTTACATGAAAGAAAATTATGGAGTTGAAGACATTTTAGTCAGTGTAAAACCAATAGTAAAATCAAGATTTAAAAAACTTCAAGAAACTGGTTTGGAAGCAGAAATTTACTTTATGAATAATT
>CAIUZU010000248.1 GCA_903903705.1 uncultured Helicobacteraceae bacterium | reverse complement strand
TTTCAGTGGAAACAGCCTTTAGTATCTCTTAACTCAATAAACATAGCTACTAAAGAAAAAATTAATTCGTCAAAAGAGCTAGATAAAAACGATTTTATAGCATCAATTGATAAGGCTGAAGACATTATAATGTTTATGTCTGAGACGATAGATACATTTAAAAACTTCTACCAGCCCTCAAATGAGAACAAAAAATTCTCTATTACAGAATCAATTATCGATATTTTAAGCATTATTGAGGGTACATTCTATTTTGACAATATTAAGATATATATTATATCACATGAAAAGGAGCAGACACTAGGCAGTGCAAACGACTTTTCTCAAGCCATGCTTGCTATCTTAAACAATTCAAGAGAGATATTTAAAATAAGAAATATTGAAAATCCGGAGATCCGTATATCCATTGAAAATCAGAAGATAACCATTAGCGACAACGGCGGCGGTATAGAAGAGAAGCTGCTTGAAGATATATTTCTTCCCTCACTCAGCACAAACAACGGTGCCGGAATCGGCTTGTATCTCTCAAAAATTCTAATTGAGAAAAACAACGGAGTCATCACCGCTTCAAATACAAAAGAGGGTGCATTATTTAATATAGAGTTTCTTACATGGATAGAGTAGTTTAATCTATCCTCTTTTTAAAAATAAGCAGTGTTTTATCTTTTGTGTCATAAAGAGAAAATGTCTGTTTATCTACAAGTTTTAGGGCAGGCAGCTTTTCAAAAACTTTTATTTTATGAAAATACTGAATTATAGTATCTTGATATTTCGTGTACTTATCATCATCGTTTTTTTCAAAAAGAGTAAATTTCGTATATAATTTTTCATCCTCAAAAACGGCATCTACAACTAAAAATTCTCTCTCGTTTTCACTGCTCATAGTACCCTCTGCAACGTCGCTAAAACCGTAAAGAGTGTTAATATCGGCTATAAAAACTCCATCATCGTTTACTCTTTGTGCCACATCGTCCAAAAATTTCAGAAGCTCATCATGGTTTAAAAAATTCAGCACGTCAAAAATAGCCACAACCGCATCATATTTGCCGTTAATTTCGCTCACATCTACACACTGGGCATCCAAGCCGTTAGCCATGCACTCATCCACCATAACAGAGCTGAGATCTATCCCTTTGCATATAACGCCATCACTTGTCATGCGTTGCATAAAACCGCCGCGGCCGCAACCGATGTCAAGCAATGTTTTGATTTTGTAGTCGTCAAGCTCTGAGCGGTAGAGATCATAAAGTGCTTCAGTAGCCTCTTCTATACCTAAAAGATGTTCAGCTTTTGCATAAAGATCTAGATTTGTCATTAGAACTTATTCTCTGCTTTTATGACTGCATTTATCTTCTCATAGATATCCAAAACTTCATCTTTTTTGGAGATATAGCTGTTTTTATTTGCAATAAGGTAAGTTGAAGAAGTCATCATATCTTGCACGACTTCGAGTCCGTTTTGTTTCATAGTAGCACCCGTTTCAACAACATCTACTATCATGTCCGCAAGACCGATAAGCGGTGCAAGTTCAATCGAGCCGTAAAGTTTTATGATATCTACGGATACCGCACGCTCTTCAAAATAGCGTTTAGTGATGTTTACCATTTTTGTAGCAACTTTGATTTCAGGTTTGTCTAAATCAAACTTTTCGCCCTTTTTCATTCCGATAGCAACTTTGCATATACCGCGCTTTAGATCCAGCAGACGAATAACGTCTAAGCCCTGCTCTTCAAGCGTATCAAGACCTACTACGCCGATATCTGCGGCTTGATGAAAAACATAAGTCGCAACATCTTGATTTCTTACAAGCAAAAAACGAAATTTTGGAGTTTCCAAAATAAGTTTTCTGTCATCAAATGCAAAACCCTCGCCGAAAATAGTCTCAAAAATCTCTAAAGTCTCTTTTGCAATACGCCCTTTTGGAAGTGCAACACTTAGCATATATCCGCCTTTTTTATAATATTTTTCATGCCCCTAAATATCAATATTTCATCCACATGTGAAGATGGAAATATTTTTACAAGCTCTCTGGCATCTCCGCCTGTAAGATATATATTCATATCGTATGATTTTACTTCGCTTTGCAGTAATTTCAGGTATCCGTAGCTTATAGCATCAGCGGAATTTTTCGGCATTTTATCCAAATCCACCTCAAAATTAAATGAGTATTCAAGTGCACTTGATATATTTTTGTAACACTCACGCATAGCTTTAATGCCGGGGTAGATAAAACCGCCCTCAAATTTAGACTCTTTTACGATGTCAACGGTTATTGCGCTTCCTGCATCGACAATGACTCCGCTCTCTATCGCTTCACATGCCATGATTCTGTCTATGCCCATAGTTTTATAATATTTCGAAATATCTATATACAAAGAGAGATCTACCCAGTTTTCTAATGGTTTTAAAATCTCTTTTACATACGGATTTACGCAGATATAAAAAACTCTCTCTTTCACTGATGAGGGGCTAAAAGATT
This sequence comes from uncultured Helicobacteraceae bacterium, assembly GCA_903903705.1. Lineage (GTDB taxonomy): Bacteria > Campylobacterota > Campylobacteria > Campylobacterales > Sulfurimonadaceae > Sulfurimonas. Next base: position 1,126 of record CAIUZU010000248.1, on the reverse strand, counting down.
TAGCATCTTCTTTGTAATCTCTATCTCCATCAAGAAAATGATAAGTCGTATTTCCGATATCGCATAAGAGCATTATTGAATTTTCCAACCCTGCCCGACAAGAGCTTCTTTAGCTTTCAAACATAGCGGCGCATCTATAAAAATAATCTTATATTTAAAATTATGCCCGCAAAATAGAGTCAGTTTTGCATATATCTCTTCAAATTTATGCACATCTTTCATAAGAAGCTTGCTTTTTTGGCTTACTGCAAATATGGAGTAAAAATAGCCGGCAATATCCGTCGCTTTATATATTTTTATTTTATTTCTTACACCAAGCTCTCTGGGTGCAATCTCTTGCATTTTTTTATAAATCTTCCCTTTTTTTCTAAGAGAATCAACTACACTCTGCATTTCATGCCTTTTTAACTGATGTTACGCACTAAAACGAACGAAGCCCATTCTAGCGGCAGGGAACAGATTTTAGAAAAATATTTTAGCAAAATAATGCTTTAGTAATATATTTATAAAAAAAAATTTTGTTATACTTCCGCCAATGAAAATCATAAAAACAAAATTAAATTACTCAAATTATTATATCTTGCTAGATTTGAACACCATAAAAATAGGTGATGTTATACCATCCGATATTTTTATTCAAAAAGATGATGATTTTATTATTATTATCGAAGCCGGAACGCTTATATCAGAAGATCTCTACAGCAAACTCCAAAATCAAAAGAGTTTATACGTCTATAAGGATAAAGATGAAAATAAGCATACACTCTCATGTGAAAGTTTAAGACACTATATCAGACACAGCAGAGATGATTTGGAGAAAAGAATTAAAGTGCTTTATGATGTAAATGATCAACTATTTGATATTTTTTTAACAAACAAAGAAAACAAAATACATCTTGAGTGTGTTGAACTCATCGTGCACGCCATACTCTATCTTCTGAAATACGATGAAGCATTTTTAAAAAACACAATGCCCTATCTCAAAAACGATCATACGCTTAAAATTCATTCGCTTCATGTCGCCATTTATGCACTCTCTTTGGGATATGCACTTAAATTTAGCGATGCAGAACTACTCAAACTCGGTGTTGCGGGGTTACTACATGATGTCGGTTTCAAAAAAATA
>CAIUZU010000247.1 GCA_903903705.1 uncultured Helicobacteraceae bacterium | reverse complement strand
GCAGAGTTGCGTTTAGTAAGAGCATGTTATAGCGATAATTTGGATGAAGTGAAATATATAATAGATTCGCATCCAAATATAGATGTGAATGCAGCCGTAATTCACTCAAAATCAAGGGGAAATGGAACACCTTTAATAGTGGCAGGAAGTAGAGATATAGGTAGAGTGCTTCTTGAAAATGATGCCGATGTCAATGTGGTTTATGATACAGGAAGCAAAAAAATAACTGCTCTTGACTCTGCATACAAAGAACTTACAAAAAAGAGAGTTTTAACAAATGAGACTATAAAAGAGCAAACAGAAGAGTACATACTGTTTCTCAAAGAAAATGGCGCAAAAATATATGATGATTTAAAAGAGGAGAAGAAGCGATGAAAAAACTAACTTTATCCCTTTTCTGTGCAGGAGTCATAAGTACAGCTTCTATTGCAGAGGATTTATGTAACGCTGCTTATCAGGCAGGCAATTACACTCAATCTGAGCAATGCTACATCAAGCAACTAAAAAAAGAGCGTTCATTTAATAATCTTTACCGTGCTGGAGTATCACTTTATAGACAAGAACGCTATCAAGAAGCACTCCCATACGCCACAGAGGCAGAAAAAAAAGCGCAATCACTTGATGATTATGCAGTTGTTTATAGTTTACTTGGAACAATCTATCGTACATTAGGTAATTTAGATCAAGCATATGTTTATTACATGAAGAGCTTAGATATTGAATTGAAGATTGGAAGTACGGATGATATATCTACAGCCTATAATAATCTTGGAACATATTATTTTGGTAAATCTCAATATCAAAAAGCACTCGAATTCTATGAAAAATCATTGAGCTATCAAAAAGAGTCAAAGAAAGGAGTAACTTATAATAACCTTGCGGAACTTTATGTAGGTATGGGTGATGTAAAAAAAGCTGAGGAGATGTACCTTAAAGCCATTGCAAATGATGAACGGTTTGGAAACTACTCAGATCTTGGTTCCAGTAAGGCTAATTTAGGGGCTTTTTATTACAATCAATCACGCTACGATGAGGCAAAAACAGTACTCTATGAAGCTTTAAATATTGCTCAAAAGGCAGGTTTGAAAGAAACGGAAATTAATGTAGCAAGAGTACTTGCTCTGATAGTGTTAGAAAAGAAAACAAAAAAGTGAAAATATCACTTTTTTGTGGAAAGTGTGGTGAAAATAAAATGGGAGTGCTATCAGAAGAGTTCCACCCCTTTTGCAAAGTTCATAGTAACGCAGTGAAGTGAGCCGTGTTGTTTTATGAGTGCAAAGCAGTTTATGCCTACTATATCTCTGTCTGGGAAAGTTTCTCTAAAAATCTCTAACGCTTTTTCGTCTTGTTTAACTCCGTAAGTAGGAACTAAAACCGCACCGTTTACGAAAAGAAAATTTGCATAAGTAGCAGGAAGTCTCTCTTCATCAAAGTAACAAGCATCGCTCATCGGAAGTGCTATAAGTCTAAAGCCGTACTCTTTTGCAAAAGCTTTTAACTCATCTTCCATCAGTTTTAGCTCTTTGTAATGCTCATCATTCGTATCTTCACATTTGACATACATGATGCTTCTCTCATCGACAAATCTAGCCAGAGTATCTACATGTGAGTCCGTGTCATCTCCTGCAAGATAACCGTGATTTAAGTATAAAATCTTGCTCATCCCAAACTCTTCTTGAAGGATTTTTGTCATCTCATCTTTAGAGAGATTTGTATTTCTATTTTTATTTAACATACACTCTGAGGTTGTAAGTATGGTGTCAATTCCGTTGTTCTCAACCGCACCGCCCTCTAAAATAAGATCTACTTTTACGACCTCTTTATCATAGCAACTCTTTATCGCACCGCTTATTGCGTTGTCTTTTGAAGCCTCAAACTTGCCGCCCCAGCCCGTGAATGTAAAATCAAGAAGCTTAATCTCTTCGCCGTCTTCAACGCATAAAACGGAGCAATCTCTTGCCCATGTATCGTTTGTCTCGTACTCTACAAAGTAGAGATTCTCATTTTTCTTAAATCTGCTTTTTACGCTCTGTACATCATTGCAAACAACCAGACACTTTTGGTATTTGATAATTGCATTGATGATATTTACAAATGTTTCCTGTGCCTCTTCTAGGTAAAGAGCCCAATCACTCTTTGCATGCGGAAATATAATTTGCGTAAAACTCTGCTCTTGGAACTCTGCAATCAATCTTTTCATTTGGTATAATTCCTTATGGCTTATATAATTTTAAATAAAAACAATTTTTTTAATAATCTCGACATTATTGCAAATCGTACCAAAAGCGTAGATAAAGTGGCACTTGTTTTAAAAGATAATGCGTATGGACATGGACTTTTAGAGATCTCCTCTATGGCGAAAGAGTACGGTATCAAAAAAGCAGTTGTTCGGACATCCAAAGAGGCGCGCAGCATAGAAGCTTTTTTTGACTATATCTTGGTTTTAGCAGATATTCCGACTCTCTCTAGTGATAAGATAAGATATACGATAAATGATTTAAGAAGTATAGATAAATTTCCTAAGGGTACGAAAGTAGAGCTGAAAATTGATTCGGGAATGCACCGAAACGGTATTGCGATAAGTGAAATGGAAGATGCTTTTTTAAAAATTAAAGAAGCAGGGCTTGTCTTGGAAGCTGTTTTCACGCATCATAGAAGTGCAGACGAGCTTACAAGCGAGTGGTTTTGGCAGAGAGAGAATTTTAAAATAGCAAAAGAGAGATCAAAAGTGTTGGCAAGCGAATTTGATTTTGATGAGCTAAGATTTCACTCTTGTAACTCGGCAGCACTCTTTAGGGAATCAAATTTTGATGAAGATATAGCAAGAGTAGGAATCGCCGCTTATGGGTGCATGGATCTGCCTCAAGCTCTACATACAGAGGGCTTAAAACCTGTTTTATCTCTTTGGGCAACAAAAAATTCATCAAGAGTTTTGAATGCATATCAAAGAGTCGGCTATGGCGGTGATGGAGAGATTCTAGCGGATTGTATCGTTAGCAACTATGATTTTGGCTACGGCGATGGTTTTTTAAGGATATGTGCTGCAAACAGTTATGAGACTCCGCATGGCATAAAACTTGTAGGCAGAATCTCTATGGATAACAGCACATTTATGAACGATAGCGATGAGTTGCTTATCTTTGATGATGCAAGCGTAGTCTCAAAATATGCAAAAACTATAAGTTACGAAGTTTTAACATCTCTTAAATCAAAGATTTCAAGAGAGATAAGATAGCTCTTTAGAATCTTTCACAAAGACCTTTGCTCGGCTTGCAGATATAATAGCCTTGAACAAAATCAATTCCCATTTTTTCCAACAAATCTAGGGAATCTTTATCTTCTACGTATTCCGCAATTGTTTTTAAGCCGAGGTTTGAAGCAAAATTGATAATGGTCTTTACGATTATTCTTGAGTTTTCATCCGTTGTTACAAATTTGACTAGCGATGAGTCGATTTTGATATAGTCAACATTTAGTTCAAAGATATGTGAAAAGTTTGAAT
>CAIUZU010000246.1 GCA_903903705.1 uncultured Helicobacteraceae bacterium | reverse complement strand
GGTATTGACCCGGCATACCTCTTGTATCTTTAACACTTACTCCTTTGCGATTTTTTGCCACTATTTTTGGATTAAGAGTGCTAATCCTATTTCTAATAGTGTTTTTATTTGGAGCCTCTAAATTTAGGTTGTTACACTTCTCAACTATTTTCATGTATATGATTGATAGAGGGTATTGTTGTTTAGTTAAATAAAACTCATCTATTACAGATTCTATAATTGCCTCAACAGATTTATCTAAACGGCTTTTCCCTTTAGCACCACAGTTTTTATATGCAGGACTGAGTGAGCTAACCGTATTAAAGGTTTCATAGGCATCTAGCCATCTGTATAAAGTAGCGACTCCTCTTTTGTGTTTTTTTGCAACAGCTTTTACATCTTTGGCGGTTCTTTTTTCTAAAGTCAATAAAGGCTCTATGATTTTATATTTCTCTAAAGCTTTCTCAAAATCCTTATCGCTTATATCTACTAATTCTTTGGACTGCTCATGAGCATTTCTCGGCTCTTTTATCAGCGTACTTACTTTAACGACTTTTTCATTGAACGGTTTTTTAGTAAGTTTGATAAGCACTTCATCTAAAGACGGATATCCTTTTATTTGATACTCTTCTTCATTGTAAAAGATGTTAGTCCCAATTTTAAATTGAATTACTGCCATTTTTCATTTCTTATTATTGAATTCATATTTAACTCTTTTTCTAAATCTGTAGATAGTTCTCCGTGAGCAACAAGTCCCCAAATTGCGTTTGAAACTATCATGTATTCGTTTAGACTAGTGGTTATGCTTTTAGCAATGTCAATTGCCGGCATTGGAGCTTTTGACAATATATGCTTGATTTTAGAATCAAACTTGTTTTCTCTTGGCTGTGTTTTATATCGATACAAAAAATCTAGGTTGAATATATAGGTATTGGAGTGCGAGAATTCCGTATATACTAAGAAATCCATATCCATATTGTTTGCAGTTATGGTCGCGGCTTTAAACTTTTTCTCGTAAACCTCTTTGTTTTCTTCTTTGTTAAGATCGGTGGTGTATTTTGCTTCGACAATAGTGTTGCGTTTCTTAGAGCCGTCAAGCATTTTTATAAAGCAATCAGCATGATATGGTTTTTCTTTTCCATCTACAGTAATAGTTATTTGTGGTTGCTCAAGATATGACTCGACATCATCATCAAACTCAAGTGTTAAAAAGAGTTCGGATTCTAGTTTTGATTCAAATGGAATTGATTTTTTGTTCTTTACACTTGGGAAGTGACCGGTAATAGATCGATAGTTTTTTTGAAGTTTACGCTGAATAAAGGTGATAGGTTTTTGAGCTACATTATTCATAATGCATAAGTGTAGCATATGAAAATAAATATGCGTATTATCGTTTAATAGTATATAATACACAAATATGTATAATAAATGAATAAATATAGTGCAGAAAAACATATTTATGTATATATTAAGGAGTATATAAGTTGGAAATAGTGATAATCTAATATGGATTTGAATCAAGTTATTAAAAAAATACATAGACTTTTAGAATCGAATAATGATGGAGAAAGAATAGTTTATGAAGATATGGCTGAAAATATTGGTGTATCTACAAGGGCATACTCTGAGTATTATAGAGGCAAAAATCAACCTTTGGGAATGAAGGTTTTACTAAGAATGTTAAATAATTTAAAAGATGAGCAAATTTTAGAAGTTGTAAGAATGTGGAAAGAAGAACACATTTCAAGAAGACCCACACGAAAAGATAAAAAAGATACGGCAGAAAATATATCTAAGGAGTGAAAATGGCTGAAAAAATTAAATTTATTGATCTATTTGCAGGACTTGGGGGGTTTCATAATGCCCTCAGTTCATTGGGTATGGAATGTGTTTTTGCTTGTGAAATTGAAGATTCACTAAGAAAACTATATAAGCAAAACTATGGCATAGAACCAATGGGTGATATAAGAAAGGTTAAAGAGACTGATATACCTAAACATGATATCCTGTGTGCAGGTTTTCCGTGTCAGCCTTTCTCTTTGGCAGGTCTACGAAAAGGTAGAGCATGTCCTACATCAGGGAAGCTCATTGATGATGTTATTAGAATCGCTAAACATCATAATCCTAAAATGATATTTTTAGAAAATGTCCCTACTATTTTAACTATTGACAATGG
>CAIUZU010000245.1 GCA_903903705.1 uncultured Helicobacteraceae bacterium | reverse complement strand
ATATATATAGCAGTGCTTTTTATGTTTCACCCTGTTTTTGGCTACTTTGCAATATTTGCCGCAATAGTTTTAGTAGGTATAACTATAGCAAATGAGTATACGACTAAGCAAAAATTAGCAGAAGCAAATAATCTAAGCAGATCTTCGTCCGCATTTGTCGATTCAAACCTCAGAAATGCTGAAATCGTACATGCTATGGGTATGAAAGAAAATATCAGAAAGATATGGGAAGAACGCTACTTCGGTTTTTTAAATGCTCAAAATGACGCAAGCAACAGTGCAGGAATATGGTCAAATGCTTCAAAGAGTTTGCGTATGCTTTTTCAGTCTCTTATCCTTGGAATCGGCGGATATCTTGCGATAATCATGGAAGTTTCTCCGGGTATGATGATAGCCGGATCTATTATTATGGGTAGAGCACTCGCTCCACTTGATTTGATTATCGGTAGTTGGAAAGGTTTTAGCAGTGCTAGATCTTCATATCAAAAACTTGACGGACTTTTAAAAGAGTTTCCTAAAGATAAAGAGTACATGAAACTGCCTGCTCCAAAAGGCGAAATTTTGCTAGAAGGCGTTGTTGTGGCTCCTCCGGGTGCATCTCAGCCGTCACTTCGCGGTATTTCTATGTTGATTCAAAAAGGCGATGTAGTCGGTATCATAGGACCGAGTGCGGCAGGTAAATCGTCTCTTGCTAGAGTTATTTTGGGTCTTTGGCCGCTCGCAGCAGGAAAAGCCAGACTTGATAAAGCCGATATATTTCAGTGGGACAAACAGGATCTTGGAAAATACATAGGATACCTGCCTCAAGATATAGAGCTTTTTGAGGGAACTGTTAGCCAAAATATCGCAAGATTTAGCGAAATTGACTCTCAAAAAGTCGTAGAAGCTGCAGAGAGGGCAGGTGTTCATGAGATGATACTTAGACTTCCCGACGGATACGATACCAAAATCGGCGTAGGCGGAGCAACGCTCTCAGGCGGACAGAGACAAAGAGTTGGACTTGCAAGAGCAATTTACAATAACCCTGTTTTAGTCGTCCTAGATGAGCCAAACTCAAACCTAGACGATGCGGGTGAAGTCGGACTTGTTAATGCTATCAATTACCTAAAGCAGATAGGTTCTACGGTAATCATCATTACGCATAGACCGAGCATCCTTCAGGTAACGAATAAGATTGCCGTTATAAAGCAAGGTACTCTGGAGCTTTACGGAAATACTAATGAAGTATTGGCTCATTTGGCAAAAAATGCACAGCAGGCACAAGCGCAAGCTCAGCAGCAGCAGGCTCAGGCTCAACCGCAGCAGGCTCAAAGCGCGCCTAAAATATCACTCAGCAAGCCTGAAAATTAAGGAAAATTATGAGCGAAAATAGAGATATAAAAATGCCATCAACGAATGATTCTAAAATTATCGGGTTTGGCTTGGGCGTGATTTTTTTACTGTTTGTAGTTTTTGGCGGATGGATGGCTTTTGCCCCTCTTGCAGAATCTTCAGTAGCAGTGGGAAAAGTTTCAGCCGACATGGATAAGAAAACTTTGCAGCATTTAGAGGGTGGCGTTATTGAGAGCATTCTTGTAAAAGACGGTGATGAGGTAAAAAAAGGAGATCTTCTTTTAAAACTAAGAGAGATAAATATAAAAAGTCAGCTTGATATCTTTAAAACACAATATGACGATGCTTCTGCGGTGTACTCACGATTGGTAGCTCAAAGAGATAATTTGGGTAAAGTAACATATCCGCCGGAGCTTAAAAACGATAGTATAATAAAAGAGCAAAACAGCATATTTTTTGAAACTAAAAAGAGTATAGAAGATGAGAAAATCATCTCTCAAAACAGAGTCGTACAGCTTGAAAACCAGATAAACGGGCTAAAGTCTTTGATGGAAGCTAAAAAATCTAGACTAAAGTCGATAAGCGAAGAGATTTTAGAGTGGGAGAAGCTCTTTAAGGAGCAGCTAGTCGATAAGCTAAAGATAAGAGATCTCAGTAGAGAGAAAAATATGATTGAGGGAGATATCTCTCAAACAGCTTCTGAAATAGCTAAACTAAGTGAAGCTATAAATGAGGCAAGAAATCAACAGCTATTAAGAGAAAAAGAGTTTTCTAAAGTGACTTTAAATGAGCTTGTAAAAGCAAAATCTATGCTTTTTGATCTCCAATCAAAGATAGCTTCAGTAGAAGATACGCTTGGCAGAACTAATATCGTCGCTCCGATTGACGGAACAGTTGTCGGTTTAAGCCTCCATACGGTAGGCGGAGTTGTTACACCCGGTAAAGATATACTGCAGATAATTCCGCAAAAATCTAAACTTGTAGTGATAGCTCAACTACAAACCGCAGATATCGATAAGGTAAAAGTCGGATTAATGGCTGATATTAGATTTTCAGCATTCAATACACGTGAAACCCATGTAATTGAGGGAAAAGTCGTGCATGTGTCGGCTGACAGCTTTGTAGATCAAAAGAATGGAGCACCTTACTATGAAGCTAAGATAGAGGTTACAAAAAATGGAGAGAAGCAAGTAGCGGAGTATGGATTTGAACTAGTATCCGGTATGCCTGCCGAAGTTATGATAAGAGTTTCAGAGAGAACGATGCTCAGTTACCTTGTAAAACCATTAACAGATATGATAAGCAGGGGATTTAATGAAGAGTAGCAGATATACGTCATGTCTGCTTCTTTGCGGACTGCTCTCTAGCGGTGTTAATGCCGAGGTTTTGAATTTTTCAAGAGCATATGGGCTTGCTCTTGAAAATGCAAATCACATAAAATCGTCTGTTTATGCCTCAGAAGCGGAAAAAGAGAAGATAAACCAAGAGGAGTCACAACTTTATCCTCAAATCAATCTCTCGACATCGTACAAAAAAACGGAGTATGAGTCAAACCCTTCAAAAAACATGACAAGACAAGGTTTGATAACTTACTCGCTTACGGCAAGACAATCGCTATATAATCCGGAGGTTAACTCGAGAATAGATATGCAGGAGTCAAGAAGCAAATATTCTGACATTAAAGTTGAGTTTCAAAAAGAGGAGCT
>CAIUZU010000244.1 GCA_903903705.1 uncultured Helicobacteraceae bacterium | reverse complement strand
ATAATTCGTTTCGAGACAAGTTGATACAAATTCATATTAACGGGAAGAAATATTGCCAAATGTTTGCAAAATTCGCCGTTTTGCTTGATCTTTATAGATCTTGATGAATTTGGAATGATAAATGATTCATACGGGCATCGTTTTGGAGACAAACTTCTTTTTGAAATATCTAAAGTTTTCAAAGAAGTTTTTGACTCTACCGCTTTTATCGCCCGCATGGGTGGTGACGAGTTTGGAATTATTCTTAACTCAGGCGATAAAGAAGAGATAACTTTTTTTATGCAAAAACTGCTTGATAAATTTAGCAACCCTTTTACGATAGATTTTATAGACATTTATATTACTGCAAGCTCGGGAATTTGCATTTTTCCGGATAATGCCAAAACTATGGAAGATCTCTATCAAGAAGCAGATGTGGCAATGTATAATGCTAAGAAAAGAGGGAAAAACAGATTTAGTTTTTACCACGCACAATTTAAAAAAGATGCCATCTCCTATACGCAAATGGTAACAAATCTCAAACAAGCAATTAAAAACGAAGAACTTGAACTCTACTTTCAACTTCAAAACGATTCGACGAGAGGAGAAATAGTAGGTATAGAAGCTCTTTTGCGATGGAGGCACCAAGATAAAATGATACCTCCGGATATATTTATACCATTAGCCGAAAAAAGCGGATTAATCATAGATATAGGAAATTTTGTACTCAGAAACGGATTTAAGACTGTTAAGAGATGGCATGAACTTGGGATATTAAAGGGCAGAGTTGCCATAAATATTTCTGCTCGTCAACTCGTTCATCTAGATTTTATAAAGACTCTTAAAGCTATGCTAAAAGAGACTGAATGTGAAGCGTTGTGGATAGAGTTAGAAATAACGGAAAGTTCTATTTTGGAAAATCCAAAACTAACAATAAGTTTACTCCAGCAGATAAAAGCATTGGGATTTTATATATCAATGGACGATTTTGGAACAGGATACTCTTCTCTTTCTTATTTGAAAAATCTTCCGATTGATAAATTAAAAATTGACAAATCTTTTATAACAAATATACAAAATGAACCGAAAAATCAGATAATTGTAAAAACCATTATCTTTTTAGCAAAAGAGCTTGGCATAGATATCCTCGCAGAGGGAGTAGAGACACAAGAAGAGGTCGATTTTTTAGTAGAAAATAAAATTGACTCGATTCAAGGTTACTACTATGCAAAACCAATGCCTCTAAATGAGATAGAAACAGTGTTACAGGCATAATATTTTATTTTTCATATACTTCATCATACGTAAAATTTGAAGCTTTAAGTCCATTTTCTATCATTTTTTGAGTTGTTACGTATACTTTTTTAAAGATCTCATGCTGAGAGTCATGGTTCTTTTTAATCTTTACATAGCCAACATACGTAAAAAACAAAATCAGTGCAAATGAGCCGTAAACAAGCAAGCTATGGGTAGCATACAGTTCACTAAAGAGAGCTATTACATTATGAGCCATAAAAATTACCATAACCCCGACACTGCCAATCCAAATGGAATAGGCACTGTTTTTGGAGTCTGTTTCAAAGTTTTCAAGATTTTTTAAAACCTGAATATTTTGATTTATCTCTTTTTTTATTTTTGTGATCTTGTACGTATCGCTTTTATGAATACTAAGCTCTTTTACCTGAATACTTGAGAGTTCGCTTTGTCTGTTTATCTCTTTGTACTCTTGTATAAGTGATGGCTCTGCTCGTAAAAGAGTCTCAGTCATCATGGGCGTAACATCCTGCACAGACAGCTTCTCTTTTATCTCAAAGAGAAGCGTGTTGTATAGCCCATCATTCAAAATCTGATTTGATACTTTTTCTATGTTTACCATAACAAATTCCTTCTTTTACGCTTGTGGAACTAAATCTTTAGTTTGAAGTTTTGACTTTGTAAAAACACCGATAAGCCCTTTTACACCGATACTAAGTACAACATTTAGCAAAAACACGACCCATGCAGAGAGAAGCAAAAGACCGCAAATACCTGCCAGTATCATATATGTTTGGTATTCGCCCTCAAGATAGAGTGTTCGTCTTAACATCCCGTCCATCGCAGCCATTCCCATAAATGCACCCATTCCTATACCGCCGACTAAATGCGCCCAAAAGTGATACGTTGCCATTTTTTGACTGTAAAGCTTAACGTTGTTTGTAAGTGTCGGCCAAAGTATATAGATGGCACTATAAAGCGTCATCGTAAGTCCGACAAGGATTGCGACATGGAAGTGCGGTCCTGCAACCCATTGAGTGTTGTGCAAAATTCTGTTTAGTCCCATATCCGCTTGAATGATTCCCGCAGGAACGGCAAGCATAAAACCTAAAATACCGCCAAGTAAAAACTTCAGCTCATTTGTCATTTTCAGAGGTCTTGCACTCCATAAAGTTACAAGCGTAATGAAAATAGCTATTCCCTGTGTAACAAGCTCAAATGCCGTTACCATCTCGCCGCTTACAAGTTTCATCATATTGTACTGACCTTGATCTGCCAATAAGTGATGCGACCAAACAGCCCATGAAACGATCAGCTCAAGTAAAAGTGCCGCTCTTGCGATATTTTGCATAAAGAGTTTTTTACCCGTGATAAGCATTGCTAAAAGATACCAAGATCCTGCTATATAAATAAGCACTAAACCGTCTGCAATGAGGTCAAGCCCCCACCAGAAAAAGTTTTTGTAAAGCAGTGCATTTACCGCTGTGTAGTCCATAGGAGCGCCTGAGAGGTCACTGACAATATATACTAAGATTAAAATTCCGCATGTCAAAATCACAAGCGCATCAAGAAAAGTGTCAATCGTTCCGCGAAAAATAGCTACAACAGGAAGCGAAACCGCAGGCTCTTTTGAGTATGGCTCACGACCCGTCATTTTGTACCAGATATTCAATACACCGTCAATCCCCAAAGCAGAGAGAAGAAGCGGTTTAAACGGTCTTTTTTCATGACCCTCTTCGGTATAAAAAACAGTTGCAAAAATGTTGTAGATAAAGCCCAAAGTCCCTATCATGATGAGTGCAATTCCGGAAATAAACACAAGACCGCCAAGTGCATCAAACTGTTTAAAATCAACCGGAAGCGGCCAGTAGAGCGTATAAAGCGGAGCATAGTGAAACAAGAAACCGCCAAGCCAAGCGAGCAGAGCACCAAGAGCAATCAGCATCCATGTAGCGTTTGCAAGTTTAATGCTATAGAGCGGTTTTTTCATCAAGTAGGGAACAAGAAATGTAAACGCCCCAAAAACTATGAGATAAGTCGAGCCGAAAATCCCAACTATCGGGTGAACCGTCATAACGGAAAAGTAGTGCGTGTCATTTAGCATAGGAAGCGGAGTTATGGCATGAGCTCTCATCATCATTCCCTCTAAAGCTGACAAACCATAGTAAAGAACGCCTATAATTACGGCTCTAAGGGTAACTTTTTGAGTAGGCGTCAGACCGTCGGTTTTAAGTCCGCCCTCATTACCGTGTATCAAAGTGTGTAAAAAACTCATAAACTTCCCCTTTTTTGTGAATGTTTGTCATCCTCAGTACAGCCTGTTACTTCAAAAACATCTTTTATATACATGTGTGCACCTTTTGGCCCCGAATATTCAGTAGATCTTAAATGATAGACTCCGTTTTTGCCAAACTTCCACATAAGGTCGTTTTTACTCCCCGGAACTACCTGCATCTGCGTAACCATTGAGTTGTTTTGTCTAAAAATACCAAAACCGTATGTCAAATCTTTTGATACGACATCAAACATAACATACTCATTACAGTTAAGTTCTATTTTTGGGCTAGGAAGCATAAACTTGTGATCTTCAATCGTTATATTTACAACTTGAGCAGCTTTGAGAGAGTCTCTTTTAAAGTCTATCTCCACCCATGGAATCTTGTTAAATGTAACGATATGAATCGCTACTCCAACCGTTATAAGCGCACCTACATAAACATAAAATGTAGAAGCTTTTACTATTCTAGGTTTGCCTTTTGGATTTACAACCCCAAGCCCAAACCAACATATAAGTGAAATAACTGCTAAAGTGTATAATGTATATACAATCTTTAACATGTTTAACACATCAACCGAATCCGTCATCTTTTCTCCTTAAAAATTTTTTGATAAAAAAAACTAACGACAAAACTTTAGCAGAAAAAGCAATTTTAAAGAGCAATAATATGATTAATTTTTAAACAATATAAAAAAGAAAAAGATCGCTTATTTTGTATATAATTTTTTACTTTTTTAAATAGGTTGAAAAATGATAAAGTCAGTATGTGGATATTGCGGAGTCGGTTGCGGTGTTGTTTATGATGATTCAAAACTGTTTGGGGATGCTTCATATCCGACAAATAACGGAAACCTTTGTCTAAAAGGCGCTTCGGGACTGCTTAGCATTAACCCGCAAACAAGAGTGCTAAAGCCGCAAATCAGAGAAAATATTGAAGATGATTTTAGAATTGCAACTTATGAGGAGTGTATCTCTTTTATAGCCCGCAAAATAAAACAGACCAAAAAAGAGAAGGTTGCATTTTATCTCTCAGGGCAGCTTCTAACAGAAGACTATTACATCGCAAACAAGCTTGGCAAGGGCTTTATCGGCACTTCAAACGTTGATACGAACAGCCGTACATGTATGTCAAGTGCAGTTGTTGCTTATAAAAAATCTATCGGTGCGGATTTTGTTCCTCTAAGAATGGATGATATTTTTAAAGCAGATCTGTTAATACTGGCAGGTTCAAACACGGCAGAATCACATGTAGTCTTCCACGGCAAAATAAAAAAAGCAAAGAAACATGGACTCAAAGTCGTAGTAATAGACCCTCGTTTTACCGATACGGCAAAGAGCGCAGACATATATCTGGGCATAAACGCAGGAAGCGATATAGATTTTTTCAACCTTATCTCCAAACGCCTGATCGATAAAGAGTTGTATGACAAAGAGTTTGTAAATAGCCATATAAACGGCTTCGATGTTTTAAAAAACGGACTTGATTCGCTCGATTGTGATGATATGTTAAGCAGAACAGGGCTTACAAATGAACAGTTTGATGAGTTCTTTTTGCTCTATAAAAATAGTAAAAATATCATCACTGCATGGACTATGGGGCTAAACCAATCCTCTCAAGGAGTAGATAAAAATCTCGCACTTATAAATACACATCTGCTGGGCGGAAAAATATTTAAAAGCGGAAACGGACCGCTTAGCCTTACGGGGCAACCAAACGCTATGGGCGGAAGAGAGGTCGGCGGACTTGCAACAATGCTGGCAGTACATCTTGGTTTTGATGAAGAGAGCGTTAAAAAAGTCTCGAATTTTTGGGAGAGTAAAAATGTCAGTACAAAAGCAGGTTTAAGTGCCACGCAGATGATGGATGCAGAGCTTGAAGTGCTTCTCATCTCTCATACGGATCCGATCTACCATCTGCCAAACAGAAACAAAACAGAGGCGTTAATGAGCAAGATACCGCTGGTTGTAGAGATAAACGCTTATGAAGATTCCCAGAGTGCAAAATTTGCTCATATTAGGCTTCCCTCAGCTCCATGGGGTGAAAAAGAGGGAACGCAGACAAACCTTGACAGAACCATAACAAAGCAGGAAAAATTGATCAAAACTGCCCAAGGGGTAAAGGCAGACTGGGAGATATTTCAGCTTTTGGCATGGGAACTCGGATACAAAAAAGAGTTTAACTATAAAAATCCTAAAGAGATATTTGACGAGTATAAAGAGATGACAAAACTAAACTCTTACATGGATATAAGCCAAACTTCTTATGATGAACTCTCACAAAAGCCTTTTATTTGGGGAGAACAGATTAAAACTTTTTTAACAAAAGATAAAAAAGGAAACCTGTTTTTTGTGCAAAACAAAGAGCTGGGCGAGAAAAGAGACGAAGAGTATCCGTTTATACTCCTCACGGGCAGAACAAGAGATCAGTGGCATAGCGGTACAAAAACGACCGTGCCTCCATCTCTTCTTAAATATAAAGAGCTAAATTTTTGCCAGATACATACAAAAGATGCCCTCAAGCTAGGCATACAAAACGGTGATGAAATAAAGGTCATATCAAGAAGAGGTGAACTTTTATCAAAAGCCGTCCTAAGCGAAGAGATAAATGAAAAAACTATATTTATACCCATCACAAATCGTGAGATAAACTATCTGACAGATGATTTGTTAGATCCAGAGTCGTTTCAGCCTGATTATAACCATAGTACCGTAAGAATAGAAAAGCTGTATAAAAAATAGACATAAAACTGCCTGCTTCCTCTGTTTATATTGCTAAAATTTTAACAATATAACAACTGGAGCTTATCATGCAAGAGTTACAAAAAGCTTATGAAGCTAGAGCTAAAAAATTAAACAAAGTAGAAGAGCTAAAGGCACTTAGAACTCCAAAAGAAGCATTTGAGCAACTGGGGTTTTATGCCTTAAACGGTTATAGCTCTATCAAAGAAGAAGACAAAAATTATTTTTTAAAGTGTTTTGGGATCTACGATAAAGATTCACAAACTCCACAAAAATTTATGATGCGTGTTCGCATATCGGGTGGCTATCTAAACTCCATTCAAGCTCTGGTTTTAGGGCAAATCGCAAGAGAGTTCGGAGAGGATTATATAGACATCACGACAAGAGCGCAGATAGAGTTTCGCTATCTTGATATAAAAGACATACCGTCAATAATCCAAAAAATGCTCAGTGTGGGAATTACTTCATATCAAACAGGGGTGGACAACTTTAGAAATATTGTAACAGATCCGCTTGATAGCGATGGATTTGATAATGTTTTGCCGTCTTTTGAGATTTTAAAAAAACTAGAGAGCAAATTTTTACACAACTATGAGTGGATCTCTGCACTTCCTAGAAAATTTAACACTTCTATAACAGGCTCAATCTCAAACAGATGCAATGTTTTTGGGCATGACTGCTGTTTTGTTCTGGCACAAAAGAACGGTGTTTACGGATACAACGTTTATCTTGGCGGAAAAGTTGGCAAAATCGCAAAAAGTGCAGATATTTTTCTTCTCCCAAATGAAGTTGAAACAGCATACGACTCCATTACGGACATTTTTAAGAGATTTGGTTTTAGAGACAACAGAAACAAAAACAGACTCTCTTTTCTCATAGAAGCAGTTGGAATGCGTGAGATAAGCCAAGCCATAAGAGAAAATGCAGGAGTGGATTTTGCAACTGCAGGCGAGACTATGACAAAACTTGATTTTAATGACCCAGATCATGGAAAAGTGCAGCTAAAAAGCGGTGGTTTTGGCGTTCATATGATAATTCCAAGCGGAATTTTCAGCGGAAGCGACTTGATGGAAGTTGCATATATAAGCCAAAAACATGGGGATTCACAGATACGGTTTGACATAGAGCAGAACCTTTATATCATGGGAGTGAGAGATGTTGAGGAAACACTGCAAGAGGCTATTTTTAAAAAATACAAAAGCGTTGATTCGCTTTATAACAATCATCTCATAGCATGTGCAGGCTCTCAGCACTGCCCCTTTGGAGTGATAGAAAACAAAAGCGATGCTATAAAAATGGCTGGGTATCTGGAAAAAAATGTACCCATAGAGAACGGTAAAGTACGAATGTACTGGTCAGGATGCGTTAAAGGATGCGGTCTGCATGGAATCGGCGATATCGGCTTTGAGGGTTGCAAAGCAAAAGTAAACGGTGAAATGGAAGGAGCGGTAAATATCTCAATAGGCGGAAAACTCATAAGCGAGGGAGTTGAGGGTTATACGGTTTTAAAGTCTGCTCCGCTTAGATATGCTCATTTTTATGTAGAAACTCTTATGCTGGAGTATAAAAAACATAAGCGCTCAAATGAGAGTTTTGAAGATTTTAGCGAGAGAGTTTTAAAACTCTACACACCCTCTTGCATAGGCTTTGTGATGAAACTCGGAGCATATTTAAGAGAGAAGAAAATCGACATAGATATCGGTTTTAGCGAAAAAACAAACACAGGCAAAAATGAAGAGTTTGAAGTTTTTGAGATAGGACGCAAGATTTACTACAAACTCTCAAACAAAGAGCCATACTCCGCATACGATAGATTTACAAACACTCTAAAGAGCGAAAAACTTGAAGATATCCGTGAGTTGGTTCAAGGCGTAGATGAAAATTTAGCTCTCATGTGTGAGAAAATTTTACATACAAAAGAGCAAAGCAGGGCAGTTGTTTTTTCGGAACTAAATATCTGATGTTACATGCTAAAACGAATGCATCCTCTTTACACCTCAAAGAGTTTATGCATTCATCCAAATAAGCAAAATAGCATTAACGATTGTCATAATGATAAAACCTGCTTTATAAAAAGCGAGTCCATGGCTTTTTATAAAAAATCTGTTTTTGAGAAAAAACGGAGCTACTTTTTGTGGATTTTGAAGTTCATAAGCCATCTCTGAGTAGTGGGCATATCGTTTCTCTTTGTCTATGGCGATAGAGCGTAAAATAACACTGTCAAGCCAATGCGGTATATTTTCATTATAAAAACTAGGCGCTTTTGGCTCTTTAAAAACAGGGTTTTGAAACGGCTCTATCTCGCCATAAGGGTACTTTTTTGTCAATGAGAGATAGAGCGTAACTCCTAGGGAAAACATTTCGCTTGATTCGCTTATCGCCTCATTTAAAAACCTCTCTGGAGAGAGAAAACTAGGCGTTCCTGCCTTTGAACTTATGGAGAAGATCTCGGTGATCGAGCCAAAATCTATAATTTTAAACTCCATCTCCTGTGCTTTTTTTTCTATCATAATATTTTGGGGTTTTATATCACCGTGAACAAGATCGTATCGCAGTAAAAATTGTGACATTTGAAGCAAAATTTTACCAAGATTGATAGCATCATCGATGGTTAATGTCTTTTGTTTTAAAAAAGCATGGAGATCCTGCCCATCAATTTTTTGCATAACATAGTATCTATAACTTCTATTTTTTGGAATAACCGCCTTTGGGAAGGAAGGGGATTTTAACCTCTTTGCATTCCATGCCTCTTTGACAAAGAGATTAAGCAGGTTTTCATCATCTATAGCCTCTTTTGGAGCGAACTTTAGTATGTATTCTTTTGTTTTTTTACTTGCTAACCAAGTGTTATCGTTGAAAGATTTTTCCAGTTTATAGCCGTCTATATTTTGCCCAGCCTGTACGCTTTTTGCAATTGGAATCTTTTGGTGCTTTAATGAAGATCTCTCATCATCTTGCAGTATCTCAAGCACAATGGCTGTAGTATCATCTAACAGATTGTCATACGTAGAATGACTCGCTTTTTTTATAAGCAGGTGTGCGCCCAGATAGACATTTTTCTCTATAAGACCGTGACTGAGCGTATTGTAAAGACCGTCGCTGCACAGGAGTATAATGTCATTTTTTGAGAGAATATTTTCAAAATAAAATGGCTTTACACTCTTCTCGCCGCCGAGAACATGGGTGAGAATATGGCTTCCCTCATGCTCCACATGGTCTAATGAGAGTTGCATCAAAGAGCCGTTTCTGTGCAGATAAACTCTGCTGTCACCAACATTTGCACCATAGAGTCTGTTGCCCTCTATAACCACTAAAGCAAGAGTCGTTAAAAGTTCGGATCTCTCAAAGTTTGCCATGCCCTCTTCATATAAAATAGAGTTGATGGATGATATGAACGTGCCGATTGATTTTTCAATACTCCAAGCACGAGGGCGAATCTTAAAGTTATTGAGCAGATAGTTTGTAACTCTTTTTGCAGCCTCAGCACCGGCTTCGGCACTTCCGACACCATCGCAAACTATTGCGATAGTTAGGTTTGAAGTGGAAGTGATAGCGTAAAAATCATCCGTTTTTATATCTCTGCCTTTGGCAAGTCCAAATGCAGAGCTTTTTATGTTAGATCCTACCACCTGCACTTACTCCCCATGTAGTTCTCCATCTTGTTTTTACTAAACTTATTCCAGCAATCGCCAGCAACACAAGTCCGCCAAAGATCAGAAATCCGGCAGAGTATCCTCCAAATGCCTCTTTACTCCATCCAAGAGTATTGATAAGCAGTGTTCCGCCAAGTCCGCCGCCTGCACCGATAAGTCCTGTCATGATACCTATGTCTTTACCGAATCTTTGCGGTACAAGCTGAAAAACTGCCCCGTTTGCCATGCCTAGATTTGCCATGATTAAGAACAAAACCCCAATCGCAAAGTAAAAAGGAAGTGTTATCGAAGCACTTAAAAGCACTAAAGCAAGAACCACTCCAAAGAATATATAAAGCGATTTTACTCCGCCAAATTTATCTGCTATAGCTCCTCCAACCGGACGCAATATAGCTCCTGCAAAAATACAAAGTGCACCGAAATAACCTGCTACGACTTTGACATTTTGCTCGTTTAAAATATCAATTCCAAAAGCACTCATGTCAGTTTGATAAGTGTTCATAAGATAAACTTTCATATATCCTGCAAACCCTACAAACCCTCCAAAACTTACCGCATAAAAAAGGTTAAACCACCAAGTATCTCTGTCTTGAAGCAGCTTGCCGTAATCTCGCAGTTTTTTTGGTCGTGGAGTATAAACCTCAAGCGGCGCATCTTTTGCCATAAATATGTAAGCTACAAAAATGATACTCGACAAAACCGCACCGACTAAAAATACACTCTCCCAACCCCAAAGTTCAGCGATTTTCGGAGCAAAAAGAAAGTCGATTACAACGCCGATATTTCCTGCTCCGGCAATTCCAAGAACCGTACCTTGAAGTTTTGGCGGATACCACTGCCCTGCCTGAGGAAGTGCAACGGCAAATGAAGCGCCTGCAAAACCAAGTCCGACGGCTACAACCAAAAGCTCATCATAAGATATGCTTGCACCTCTAAAATAGGCATAAAACAGAACTATAATAACTAAAAGTTGAGAAGCAAGTGCGGTTTTTTTAGCACCAAATTTATCAACACCAAATCCTAAAACTATACGCAAAATCGCTCCGGCTAAAACGGGAATAGAGAGAAGTGTCGCTTTTTGCGATTCACTAATAACAAATCCGCCAATCGCCAAAGAGTCGGCAATCTCACTAGAGAGTGGTCCAAGCATAGTCCAAACCATAAAACTAAAATCAAAGTACAAAAATGCAGCTAAAAGTGTCGGCCAATGTCCTTGACCTCTTAGTGCGCTAAATCCAGCCATAATAACCTCCTAAAATTGATATGAAAATTATAGTGACAAAATAGAGCCAGTTTTACAGTTTATTGATTAAAAAATAAGCAATAATAAAAATATATTATGATTAAAAAATAGCCATCAATATAATATTGTGGCTTTTATACTAAAAATTCTTTGAAGTAGTAAGTGAGCAACTCTTTTTTTTCCTCTTTTTTT
>CAIUZU010000243.1 GCA_903903705.1 uncultured Helicobacteraceae bacterium | reverse complement strand
TTCTAATAGGCAGAGAAGATGTCCAAAACCCAAAACCTCATGCAGAACCTATACTTAAAGCTTTAGAGAAGCTAGATACCAAAAATAGGGAGATATGGATGATCGGAGATACAAAATTAGATCTAATGGCTGCAAAAAATGCCAATGTAAATTCTATTGCGGTACTGAGCAGTTATGATGATGTTAAAATATTGAGAAAGTTTACGGATGTTATATTTAATGATGCCCTTGAAGCAGCCATTTATCTTCAAACTAGGAAAAAATAACACACTTTTATTTCTTATGAAAAAAGAGTCTGCTCTCAAGCTATATTTAAGAGCAACTTGTCTAAAATAACCGACTAAAATAGAATTAATGGTTCTTATATTTACTAAAAAGAAGGAGAGTTTATGCTAGAAATTAGATGGCATAGTCGTGCTGGACAAGGTGCTGTTACAGGTGCTAAAGGTTTGGCGGATGTTATTTCTACAACCGGTAAGCATGTACAAGCGTTTGCATTTTACGGATCTGCAAAACGTGGAGCTGCAATGACAGCGTATAACCGTGTAGATGATAAAGTGATTATGAATCATGAAAAATATATGAAACCTGATTATGTTTTTGTTATTGACCCTGCGTTGGCAATTACGACTGATATTACAATAAATCATAAAGATAGCACTAAGTATATCATTACAACTCATATGAGCACTGAGGAGTTGATTAAGGCACAGCCTAAACTCGAGGGAAAAGATGTTTATACTGTTGATTGTATAACAATTGCAAACGAGACTATCGGTCGTGCAATTCCAAATACGCCTATGCTTGGTGCATTTATGAAAGTTTCTCAAATGTATGACATCGAATTTTTTAAAGAGAGTATGAAGAGAGTTCTTGGAAAATTACCACAAAAGATAATTGATGCAAATATGCTTGCAATTCAACGTGCTTTTGATGAAGTGAAATAAGGGATTAATGATGACAAAAAAAGGGTGGGATGAGTTTGAAATCGGGGCTATGCTTCGTACTTTCAACGGAAAAATAGATGATATCGCTGGAACTCAGCAGCAAGACCGTGACTATTCAGAGAATAGTTCATATACTGCCAGTGTAGCTGACTGGAGACTTATTAAACCGATATTCAACAAAGATTATTGTATTGATTGTCAATTTTGCTGGGTATATTGTCCTGATGTATCAATTATATCAAGAGATAAAAAATTAATCGGTGTCGATATGGATCACTGTAAAGGTTGTGGCATTTGTGTTGAGGTTTGTCCTACGAACCCAAAATCATTGCTAATGTTCCCAGAACAGGCAGATGAAGAGTCAGAGATTGCAAACTGGCCTAAAAAAGATGAGAAGGAAGCATAATGGCATTTGATAAAATGGAATTACAAAAGATAGAAGTATGGGATGGAAACCGTGCAGCTGCTCAGGCACTAAGACAAGCTCAAGTCGATGTTGTTGCCGCTTATCCTATTACACCTTCAACACCTATAGTTGAGGGTTATGCAAAATTTTTAGCAGATGGCTACATAGAGGGTGAGTTTGCAATGGTTGAATCAGAACATGCCGCTATGAGTGCATGTATCGGTGCTGCTGCAGCAGGCGGACGTGTTGCAACTGCAACTTCTTCTCAAGGTCTTGCTCTTATGTCAGAGACACTCTACCAAGCTTCAGGTATGAGACTTCCGATAATTTTAAATCTTGTAAACCGTGCACTTGCATCACCTCTTAACGTAAACGGGGATCACTCTGATATGTATATGATTCGTGACAGCGGTTGGATACAGTTTGATGCATTTTGTCCGCAAGAGAGTTATGACTTAAATCTTATAGCTTTTAGAGTAGCTGAAGATCATGATATCAGACTTCCTGCAATCGTGAATCAAGATGGATTTATGACATCACATACTGCACAAGGTGTTCATACTCTAAGTGATGATGAAGCATATGCGTTTGTCGGTGAGTATAAACCGATGAATGACATGTTAGACTTTGAACATCCTGTAACTCATGGTGTACAAACCGAAGAAGATTGGCATTTTGAGCATAAAGCTCGTCAGCATAACGATTTGATGGTAAAAGTTATGCCAAAAATTAAAGAAGTGTTTGCTGATTTTGAAAAGCTGACAGGTCGTAAATATAACCTAGTAGAAAAATATGACATGGATGATGCAGATGTTTGTGTTGTTTGTATGGGAAGTTCGGTTGAAACGGCTCGTGAAGTCGCAACTGAGATGAGAGCAAAAGGCATTAAAGCGGGTGTTGTCGGTTTTAGAGTATTTAGACCTATTCCATTTGCAGAGATTATTGATGCACTTAAAGGTGTAAAAGCGATAGCTGCACTTGATCGTTCATCTCCAAATGGAGCAGCAGGAACACTTTTTAACGAGATTGCCGGAGCACTTTTTAACACTGATACAAAAGCACTTCTTTCAGGATATGTTTATGGTTTAGGCGGTCGTGACCTTACTAAAGCACATTTAACAGCACTATTTAATGAATTACAAGCAAATGTAGATGCAGGTAAGGTAACTACACAATTACAGCAGTTTATCGGTGTTCGTGGACCGAAACTGGCATATTTATAAGGAGAAAACTGTGAGTGAAATAAAAAATATTAAAAACTTAAAAGAGTTTTCAACATCTGCAGACCGTTTTGAGGGTGCAAATCTTTTATGTCCTGGTTGTGCACACTCGATTATTGTTCGTGAAGTATTAAATGCGACAAATGATGACTTGATCTTATCTGCATCTACGGGATGTCTTGAGGTTTGTACTGCGGTTTATCCATACACTTCATGGGATGCTTCTTGGATTCATATTGGGTTTGAAAATAGTTCAACTGCTGTTGCAGGTGCTGAGACTATGTATAAAGCTTTAAAGAAAAAAGGTCGCCTAAAACAGCCTGAGCGTACTCCTAAATTTGTCTCTTTCGCAGGAGACGGTGCATCGTATGATATCGGTTTTCAGTGGATTTCAGGATGTATGGAACGTGGTCACAATATGATGCACATTGTTCTCGACAACGAAGTTTATGCTAACACGGGAGGACAAAGATCATCATCTACTCCTATCGGTTCATCTGCAACAACATCTCCAGAGGGTAAAAAAAGCTATGGAGAGAAGAGAAATAAAAAAGATATGATGGCTATTATGGCTGCTCACGGCATACCGTATGTAGCTCAAGTTGCTCCAAATAAATGGAAAGACATGGTGAAGAAGATTCAACACGGTTTTGCAGTTGAGGGTCCTGTGTTTATAAATGCGGTTTCTCCATGTACTACCGAGTGGAAATTTGATCCAAAAGACACTATGAATATCGCTGATTTAGCAACCGACTCTTTAGTGTTTCCACTTTATGAAATCATAGACGGTAGGGAGTTAAATATCACTTACAGACCGAAAAATATCGTTCCTGTTGAGGAGTATTTGGCTGCTCAAGGACGTTTTAAACACTTATTTAAAGATGAGTACAAGTACTTAATCAAAGAGTGGCAAGATAGAGTAGATGAAAAATGGGCGTACTTGCAACGCCGCGAAGAAGCTAGAATCTAGTCAAGTTCTAGCTTCAGCACACCTTGTGCAAAACTAACCCACTCGGCGTACTACAGTACGCAGTCGGGCTTAGTTTTGTACAATCTGCACCAAATCTAAAACTTTTTGGCTACTTTTAGAATTTAGTAAATATCTTATGATAAGTTCTATTTCAAATCTTAAAACAGATCTGCATGACCGAAAAATATCTCTTGATTTGGATCTTTTCTCAAACTCTCCAATATTTTTTTAGCTTTTATTTTTGTCTCTTTATCAAAATAGATAAGCATGTTTCTTGAAAATATAAAGTCGAATTTTCCGATTGTTACAAATGATGGATCAAATAGGTTGACGATTTTATAGCTCACTTGTAACTTAACACTCTCTTTTAGCACATAAAGATTCTCTTTTTTTGTAAAATATCTATCAATTATTTGTTCGGATAAATTTCGTACATTTCTTTCTTTGTACTCGGCACATTTTGCTTTATTGATAGCATCAGAGTT
Source organism: uncultured Helicobacteraceae bacterium (assembly GCA_903903705.1). Taxonomy (GTDB): domain Bacteria; phylum Campylobacterota; class Campylobacteria; order Campylobacterales; family Sulfurimonadaceae; genus Sulfurimonas. The sequence continues at coordinate 2,655 of CAIUZU010000243.1, read as the reverse complement.
TATGTCGATTCCTGTTATATGGAAGTTATAATGAGGAACTCCTGCTTCAAGCAGGGCTATTGCTATTCCATAAGGCTCTTCTCCTGTAGCAGATGGGGCACACAAGATATCTACTCTTGCATTTGAGGCTTTGACTGACTTTACAAGATCTTCAATCTGTTTAAACTCTCGGTAAAAAAATGTTTCGTTTGTTGTAAGAGCATCAATGAGTTCTTGTTTTAATTTTTTATCTATTTCTATATCTTGCAATAGCTTTTTAAATGAACTGATACCCCTTTGCTTGCAAAAGGTTGTTACTTTATTTTTTAAAATAGACTCTTGTTTGTCAAATGTAACGCCTGTTTCATTTTTAAAATATTTGGCAATCGGCAATACATCGCAGTAATCTTCTACAAAATCCTCTTTTTTTTCTATCTCTGGTAACTTTTTTTTCTTAAAAAAATCAAACATTAGCTACAAAACTCTTTTATTTTATTTTTTATCTCTTCTATGTCTAAAACTTCTATATTTGGTACATCTTTTCTTGCTCTGCTTGGCATACCGTCAACAATTGCACTTTGAGCGTTTTGTGTGGCTGTTTTCGCACCTGCAAGCGAGAGTTCTTTGCATCCCTCTACTCCATCATCACCGATACCTGTTAAAATAATTGCCAAAATTTTTATATTATTTGTAAAGGGCACAAAAGATTTAAATATTGTATTTATATCAGGGTTGTATCTATTTTCTTTTGAGGCTTCAACGCTGAAGTATAGCTCATGTCCTCTTTGCATGGCGGAAGTTGTTCCTGTGCAGAAGTAAATGTTTGCAGTTTGAATCATCTCATTATGACATGCGAGAGTGAGTGGATTTACATCATATTTTTGGACTCTTTTTATAAAACTGGGAATAAATTCTGAAGCCATGTGTTGAGCAATAATTAACGTCGTATCATAAAGCGGAGGAAGAGCCGCAATTATTTTCTCTATTTGACCCGGACCTCCTGTTGAAGCACCGATAAGGACTATTTTATTTATCACGCACACTCTCTAGCGGTTGCGAGAAGTAATAACCTTGAGAGTAGTCAATACCAAGGTCTTTTACAATTTTGAAGATTTCTTCATTTTCAACAAACTCGGCAATCGTTTTCATACCAAGCTTTTTAGAGAACTCAACTATAGTGGAGACTACCACAAGTGCATTCTTGTCCTTATCAAGATTTTTAATTAAAGATCCGTCAATCTTTAAAAAATCAGCTTTAAGCTTGATAAGATACTCAAAGTTGCTGTATCCGGTACCAAAATCATCGATTGCAATTTTACATCCATATTTTTTCACTTGATTTATAAAGTGTATAACACCTTCAAAGTTTTCAATAGATTCAGATTCAACTATCTCAAAAACCACCCTTGAGCCAATATTGTATCTTTCTAACATATTTAGTATATACTCAGAGATTTGAATTTCCAGTATATCTTTGATAGATAGATTTATGGAGAACTCTAGATCTTTATCTTTAAACATCTCAAATGATTGATGTATTACGGTTCTAGTAATATCAAAATATTGTCTAGTCTGCTTTGCAACTTCAAGGAAAAAGAACGGAGAGATGATCTTATCAGCGTCTCTCATGCGTACTAAAGATTCATACTTCTCATAAACTAAATTAGAGTTGTTTACAATCGGCTGATAGTAAGTGATGATGTTATCTTTTTTGATTGCATCGGAGAGTTTCTTCGCCCAGTGCAAGTTGTTTTTATACTCATTATTAAGGGAAATATCTTCATTATATACCAAAAAGTTAGTATTGCTTTTTTTTGCGATTTTAAGAGCCATATTTGCACTTGAGAGGAGGTGCTCTTTATCTTCAAAAGAGATTCCGCAGCTGCATGAGGTGAGTATTTGCTCTTCATCAATCTCCATTCTTTCATTTATGGTTGTTAAAACACTTTTAACGATAGATTCAAATGCATATTTCGAGTAAGCCGTAGATAAAATTACAAACTCATCTCCTTGAAGCCTATAAAATCTTAAATGTTCATCATCTGCAATTAAGCTGAAGATCTTGTCTGCAATAGAGATAATAATTTTATTTCCAAATTCATGTCCGTAAAAATCATTGATTTGTCTAAAATTATCAAGATTAAAGATTGCCAAAGAGATGTTTTGCAGTTTATTTATATCACTGTTTAGTTTTGTTCTGTTTCCATAACCAGTCATAAAATCAATGGTAGAAGCGTTTTTTATCTCTGTTATGTTTGTTCTGATCCCGATATACTCAACTACTTTGCCTGTACTGTCCATAATAGGATTTATAATAGCTTTTACCCAATATGATGTGCCGTTTTTATTTCGATTTTGTATCTCTCCCGACCAAGGTTGTTTGAGATCTTTTATCGTATGCCACAAAGATTTAAATGTCTCTTTTGGAGTATCAGGATGTCTTACGATGCTGTGTGCTTTTCCCAATAGTTCCTCTTTTGAGTAACCGCTTATTTTACAGAACTCATCATTTACATAGGTGATAATTCCTTTTGCATTTGTTTTTGTAACGATAAAACTTTTATCTACAGCCGTTTTATACTGTTCTAAAAGTAAGAGAGAATCTCCATACTCTCTCTCTAGCGTGTTTGTAGAGGAGAGAATCTTTTTGATTATAAGTACCATTAAAATAGTGAC
>CAIUZU010000242.1 GCA_903903705.1 uncultured Helicobacteraceae bacterium | reverse complement strand
GATAAAATACTCGACACTCATAAATTATTGAGATTTTGTAACAACTTTATATTCTGCAAAAAAAGTGGTTGTTTTGTGCATGAAGATTGGGTTTAAAAATATTTTATTTTGGAAAAACATGGATAGTGATATAATTAACAGACTTGAAGTACTTGTAAAAAAAATGTACTACATTCATCAAAGATTTCAGATATATTCAACATTTGCTCTTTTGTATCATGAAGAGCCTCTTAGTGTTATTGAATTATCAAAATATGTTAGGCTCTCAGATCAGTTTATACCTCTTGATAACAATCACTACTTTATTATATTTGCATTTACCGCTCAAAACGATGCATATAAGGCATCGCAAAATATTATTTATAGATTAGATAAACATTTTCATAGCGATGACGGATGCTGTATAGCTGTGGACTCTTTTGATGTAAATAAATCTCCTCAAAGTGTTTTAAGCAGATTGAAGCAGATTCTTATTCAAACTCGTAAAGAGTCATATTCAAGGGTTGAAACTGAAGATATATTGGAAAGATGAAAATCAAGAAAGAAGCGGATTTTAGCTAATCTGCTGCAATATTGCAGCAGACGATAGCATAAACAGACAACTCTCTTAATGTCTAGTAACTAACTTATGCTCTTTTATCTTATTTATAAGGTTAGCGATAAATGAAGTTTTTTCTTCCTCTTTTGCTATTGATTTTGTAGCTTTTAGGTTAAAGAGTTCCATTTTTTTATCAAGGTAACTTGTATCTAGTTTTCCTGCGATAAAATCAGCATCTTTTACTATCTCTCTATGAAGAGACAAGTTTGTAATAACGCCGTCGATGTAAAATTCATCTAAAGCTCTTGAAGCTTTTTTTACAGCACCTTCCCAGTCAAGTGCCCAAACGATAAGCTTTCCAACCATTGAGTCATAGTTTGGAGGAATTGTGTATCCTGCATACGCACTTGAGTCAATTCTAACACCAGGACCGCCCGGAGTGATGTAGTTTGTAATAGTTCCAACTGATGGCATAAAGTTGTTTTGAGGATTTTCAGCATTGATTCTAAACTCAATAGCGTATCCACGGAAGTTAATCTCTTCTTGTAAAAACTTCAGCTTATCGCCCTCTGCAATCTCTATCATTCTTTGAATGATGTCTATTCCAGAGATAATTTCAGTTACGGGATGCTCAACTTGAACCCTTGTGTTCATCTCGATGAAGTAGATATTGTCGTCCGCATCAAGCAGATACTCTACCGTTCCAACACTTTCGTAACCTAGTTTTAGCATCGCTTTTGTAGAGATCCTGTAAAGCTCTTTTCTCGCTTGGGGGCTTAGTCTAGGAGATGGAGCGATTTCGATTACTTTTTGGTGACGTCTCTGAATTGAACAATCTCTCTCGCCCAAATGTACAACATTTCCGTATTTGTCGGCAACAATTTGGATTTCGATATGTCTTGGATTTTCAACATATTTCTCGATGAAAACCTCGCCTTTTCCAAAATATTTTACCGCTTCATTTGTTGCCGAGTCAAACATCTCGTCAAAGAGTTTTGCGCTTTTAACGATTCTCATTCCTCTTCCGCCGCCGCCAAAAGCAGCTTTTATGATAACAGGAAAACCTATTTGAGTAGCAACTCTTGCACCCTCTGCTTTATCTGTAACAGGCTCATCTGTTCCTTCTAAAACCGGAACACCGATCGCTTTCATTGCAACTTTTGAAGCCATTTTGTCACCAAAAAGTGCGATGTGTGCAGGTTTTGGACCGATGAAAATAAGTCCTCTGTCTTCACAAGCCTGTGCAAACTCTGCATTTTCAGACAAGAAGCCGTATCCAGGGTGGATAGCATCACAACCTGCTTTTAGCGCTAGAGTGATAATGCGGTCATAGTCAAGAT
>CAIUZU010000241.1 GCA_903903705.1 uncultured Helicobacteraceae bacterium | reverse complement strand
GTGCCGCTTCTATCTCTTCTTTTTTAACCTCTCCGCTGAGTTCAAGCAGTACTTCGCCGTCGTCTCCGCTTACTTGCATATCTTTTATCTTCTTTTTTGTGTCGTCGCTCATACACTCACACGCACCTGTTTTGCAGTTTTGCACCATTTTAACAATACTCTCTTTTTGCACGGCACCGCTGAACTTTATCGACACGCCGCTACGCAGTTGTGTTACCTCTTTTTTCATCCCGAACAACTCCTCTTTTACTTTTGGAAGCAAAACTTCCTCTATCTCTTTGTAAGTCGCCTCAAACGCCTCATAGCCCTTGCCGTCAGGATCAAGAAAGCCTACATGTATCTTTTTTACGGGGCGTGGAAACATCGGGCAAGTTTCGTTTGCATGGTCGCATACCGTTACTACCAGATCAAAATCTTCATCTATTACCGTATCTAGTGTTTTTGAGTGGTATTCATCTCTCCAGATCCCATTCTCTTCTAGAAGTTTTTTTGCATTTGGGTTTACTTTTCCGCTGGCTTTTACGCCGCTGCTTTTTGCCTCTACGCCATCCAACTTAGCGTTTATCAAAGCCTCTGCGATAATGCTTCTGCAACTGTTTCCCGTACATAAAACTAAAACTTTTTTCATAAAATTACTCCTAATAAGATTCTGACCTTACGCACTTTTGCTAAAAAGTTCGTAAAATACCCAATAAATCTCGAAAAACTTGTTTTTCGTAGCTTTAGGGGATTGCAAAGGACTTTAGTCCTTGCCACTTAGACGGACGCGTTCGTCTAAGTGCGTAACATCAGTGATATTAAAACTACCAGTAAAATCGGCGGAGTTACAAGCAGTCCAAACTTGCTATACTCCCAAAAACCAATTTTTACACCTTTTTGTGCAAGTACATGTAACCAAAGCAGAGTTGCCAGTGAGCCAAAAGGGGTCATTTTTGGTCCTAAGTTACATCCGATGATATTTGCATACGCCAAAGCTTGATTTGGTATATCAACCAGAGCTATATCCATTATCATGACGGTTGGCATATTGTTCATCACGGCACTGAGTATCGCACTTATAAAACCGGTTCCAACAATCGCCACCATGTCGCCCTGCGTTGCCAAATCTTTTAAAACAGAAGCCAGATAGTCGGTCAGTCCTGCATTTTTAAGCCCGTAAACAACAATGTAAAGCCCTATGCTAAACCAGACAACCTGCCACGGAGCATTTTTTATGGTTGCTCCTGCATGAGCGGCTTTCATGTAAGAAGCAAGTGCCAAAAAGAGAAGCCCTCCGCCAAGCGCAAAAAGTGAAATCGGCAGATTATATGCATCGCCTATAAAATAAGCGACGAGTAAAAGAGCCAAAAAGAGCCATGACATGTAAAAAAGCGGCTTGCTTTTTAGGACTTCATCGGGATTTTTAAGTAAAGCGACATCTATGGTTTTTGGTATGTCGTTTTTCAGGACAAGCCACAGAACTCCTATGGAAACGATAACGCTCACGACAAACGGCACAAACATTACGCCCAAATACTCTACGAATCCTATGTTAAAGTAGTTAGCCGTTACTATGTTTGTGAGGTTTGAGAAAACAAACGGAAGAGATGCGGAGTCGCTTATAAATACGCCTGCGAGTAAAAAAGCTATGATAGTTTTTGCGTTTAACTTAAGCAGTCTCATCTTTGCCAAAAGTATAGGCGTGAGTATGAGCGCGGCACCGTCATTTGCAAAAAGAGCAGAAACAAAAGCACCCAAAAGCAGAGCATAAACAAACATAAGATGCCCATTGCCATGACTTAATTTTGCCATTTTTATGGCACACCACTCAAAAAAACCTATCTCATCCAAGACCATCGACATGATGATAATGCCTATAAACGCCAATGTTGCATCCCAGACAATATCCGTTACCAGCAAAACATCATTAAAATTAACTGTTCCGAGCAAAAGCGAAATAGCCGCACCCATCATCGCTGTCGTGCCGATTTTTAAACCTCTCGGCTGAGTGATAACAAAAAGAAGTGTTATTAAAAAAACCAAACTTGCAACTATCATGCGTTACACCCTTTATTTAGTTTTGGAATATCAATATCTAGTGAATCAATCTCTTTTAAAGCAGCCAACCTAAGCTCATCAAGAGGAGATCTGATGGAGTAATAAGCCCAAGTTCCTCTTCTCTCAACTCTTAAAAAACCACCCTCTTTTAGTATTTTCAGGTGTCTTGATATGCGGGACTGAATCATATCAAACGAGTTTTCTATATC
>CAIUZU010000240.1 GCA_903903705.1 uncultured Helicobacteraceae bacterium | reverse complement strand
GTCGGAAGTCCCGGAACTGGAAAAACGCTTTTGGCTAAGGCCGTTGCAGGTGAAGCTGATGTTCCGTTCTTTTCTGTGAGCGGTTCTAGTTTTATCGAAATGTTTGTCGGTGTCGGAGCAGCTCGTGTCCGTGATCTTTTTGAACAAGCAAAAAAAGATGCACCGAGTATAATTTTTATTGACGAGATTGATGCCATAGGAAAAAGTCGTGCAGCCGGTGCAAATATGGGCGGAAACGACGAACGTGAGCAGACACTTAATCAGCTTTTAGCAGAGATGGACGGATTTGGAACTGATACGCCGATTATTATTTTAGCCGCTACAAACAGACCTGAGATACTAGATCAGGCACTTTTGCGCCCAGGACGATTTGACAGACAGGTATTGGTTGATAAGCCGGACTTTGAGGGTCGTATAAAAATTTTAAAAGTCCATGTTAAGGGCGTAAAAATGGATGCGGATGTTGACCTTGAAGAGGTTGCTCGTCTAACGGCAGGACTAGCCGGAGCAGATTTGGCAAATATAGTAAATGAAGCAGCACTTTTAGCAGGTAGAAAAAGCCAAAAAACAGTAACTCAAAAAGATCTTTATGAAGCAGTAGAACGTGCTTTAGCCGGACTTGCTAAAAAATCTCGCAGAATCAACCCAAAAGAGAAAAAAATAGTTGCATATCATGAGAGCGGACATGCACTGATGGCAGAAACAACTATCGGGGCGAAGAAAGTTTCAAAAGTTTCAATCGTTCCTCGCGGCTTAGCAGCTTTGGGTTATACTCTTAATACTCCAGAAGAGAATAAATTTATGATGCAGCGTCATGAACTTTGGGCCGAGGTAGATGTTCTTCTTGGTGGACGTGCTGCCGAAGAGGTTTTCATCGGAGAGATCTCTACGGGTGCAGGAAATGACCTTGAACGTGCAACGGACATCATAAAGTCAATGGTTCAGACCTACGGCATGAGTGATGTTGCAGGACTCATGGTTCTAGAGAAAAGCAGACACTCGTTTCTTGGTGGCGGCATGCAAGCTACTAGAGAATATAGCGATAAAATGGCTGAGGGGATGGATGATTTTGTTAAGTCATCGCTTCATGAGAGATACAAAGAAGTTCTAAAAAGACTTCAGGAGTACAGAGGTGCCATTGAAGAGATAGTAAAACTTCTCTACAAAAAAGAGAATATTACGGGTGAAGAGGTTAGAAATATTATTATACATTTTGAGACTGAAAACTCTTTAGAGTCAAAAGTAAATCTTGTAGTTGATGATATCGAAGAGGAACTAAAAGCCGATGCAAAGATGGTTCAAGATAATGACAGTGAAGAAAATATAAAAAATAGTGGGGAATCAGATGAAAAATAACCTTCTGCCGATTGCTAAAGAGGGATGGACTTACCTAGGGCTCTCTCTTTTATTAATGCTTGTTTTTACGTTTCTAAATTTAGATTTTTTACAATTTTTTGCCTTTTTGGCTACGCTCTTTTTTATTTTTGTTTTCAGAAATCCTGAGAGACAAAATCTGATTTATCAAGAAAATAGCGTGGTAAGTCCCGTTGATGGAACGGTTGTTTCAATTGAAGAGTTGGATAGTGAAGAAGATTATGCTTATAAAGTAGAGATTGACAGCAGTTACCTAAATGTATCTTTGCTAAGAGTTCCTTTTGCTTCAACTCTAGAGCATGTTGATTTGTACAGAGGTACAAGATTATCGCACATGAATTCTTTATCAAGAGCTCTTAATGAAAATGCAGTGCTTGTATTTAGCAATAAAAACTCAAATAATAAATTAAAAATTACACACCTGCTTAAGCAAAGTTTTAAAGGAATAGATATTGATGCTGTAAAATTACAAAATTTACAGCAGGGGGCTAGATACGGACTTATGGTTAATGGAATAACTACTCT
>CAIUZU010000239.1 GCA_903903705.1 uncultured Helicobacteraceae bacterium | reverse complement strand
TTTATGGTGCAACAAAACTAGCAAGTGATAAACTTTTTGTTGCGGCAAATAACCTAACGGGAGATAGAGAGACAAAATTTTCAGTTGTTAGATATGGCAATGTTATAGGATCTCGAGGTTCAGTCGTACCGTTTTTTCAAAAACTCATACATGATGGTGCAAAAGAGCTTCCTATTACCGATGAGAGAATGACACGGTTTCTCATTACGCTTGAAGACGGTGTAGAATTTGTTCTTAAAAATTTCGAACGAATGCAAGGCGGAGAGATTTTTGTTCCAAAAATCCCATCTATGAAAATAACCGAACTCGCACATGCAGTAGCTCCGAATCTACCGCATAAGATAATAGGAATCCGTCCCGGAGAAAAGCTACATGAGATTATGTGTCCGTCTGATGATAGCCATTTGACGCTTGAATTTCATGACCACTATGTAATAAAACCAACTATCCAGTTCACGAAAATCGCAACTTTTTCACCAAATGCCATCGGAGAAGTCGGAGAGAGCGTATCTCAAGGATTTGAGTACAATTCAGGCAATAACACAGAGTGGCTCACATGCGAAGCACTGCTTGAAAAAATAAAATTAACAGATAACCACTGATGATCCCATACTCCACTCAGCTAATCGAGCAAGATGACATCGACGCAGTTGTAGAGGTTTTAAAGAGTCCGTTCTTGACTCAAGGTGCAAAAGTTGAAGAGTTTGAAAAAGCACTTTGTAGTTACACCGGCTCAAAACATGCTGTAGTTTTTAACTCTGCAACCTCCGCACTTTTGGGTGCATACACTGTTTGTGAGATAAAAAAAGATAATGAGATTATCACGACTCCTATCAGCTTTGTAGCGACGGCAAATATGTTTATCTCTCTGGGTGCAAAACCCATTTGGTGCGATGTAAAACTTGATGGAAATATGGATGAGAGGCTGATTGAGGAGCTTATAACTTCTCGCACAAAAGCGATTGTGGGTGTTGATTTTGCAGGAAAACCACTGGAGATGCAAAAGATTCAAGAGATCGCAAAAAAGCACAAGCTTCTCTTTATAGATGATGCTTCCCATGCATTAGGTTCAAGTGTAGAAGGTAAAAAAGTAGGCTCATTAGCCGATATGACGATACTAAGTTTTCATGCCATCAAACCCATAACTACAGGTGAAGGCGGAGCAGTTTTAACCGACAGTGATGAGTGGGCAGCAAAACTAAGGCTTTTTCGCTCACATGGCATGGTTAAAAAAGAGTTATGGAATTCCGACATGGTAAGTTTAGGGCATAACTTCAGACTAACAGAAATAGCCGCAGCTCTTGGAAGCAGCCAGCTTAAAAAATTGGATAGTTTTGTAAAAACACGAAATAAAATTGCCGCTTACTACGATGAGAGGTTTAAAGACGAAAAACTTTTTATCACTCAAAAAATCCCATCAAATATGATTAGCTCAAGACATCTCTACCCAATCATTCTAAACCCTGAGCTTCAATGCGCAAAAGAAGATATCTTTAAAGAGCTTCAAGCAAGAGGTTTAGGTGTTCAAGTTCATTACAAACCGATATACCAAAACAGCTTTTATAAAGAGCATTTTGGTGATATCTCATTGCAAGTTGCAGATGATTTTTACAAAAGCGAGATCTCTATCCCATGTCATCAGAAAATGACACAAGAGGATGCTGCTTTTGTTG
>CAIUZU010000238.1 GCA_903903705.1 uncultured Helicobacteraceae bacterium | reverse complement strand
TGGTTCATATGTCCGAATCCGTGGCTCTTAGAATACTTAAGTTTGAAGCCGGTGATACGGTTAGTGAAGAGATGCTTGACGCATCAATAAAAGCGTATTATAAACAGGGTTATTTTGAAGATATTTGGATTGATATCGATAATGACGGAGTTTTAACATTTCATTTTAAAGAGAAACCTCATATCTCAAAAATAGAGTTAAAGGGATGGAAAGAGAATGATAGTGATGTGCGAAACAGCATACTTCAGATCAAAGTAGGTTCTCTTTATGATGAGAAAAAACTTGAAGCCGCAAAAAAAAGAATTATAGAAGCGATAAATCAAGAAGCAAAGATCGACAGCGTGGTTGAGATTCAAGAAGAGCGTCTTGAAAACGGAAGCGTAATGGTTACTTTTTTGGTAAATGAAGGTGAAGAGATAGTCATTGAAGACCTTACTTATAGCGGTATGAAAAATATTGATATCAGTGAGTTTGAAGAGGTTATAGCAAACAAAGAGCGAGAGTTTATGGGATGGCTCTGGGGCAGAAATGATGGAAAAATGCGAGTCGCAGATTTGGCATACGATCACCTTAGAATGCGAGATATTTACATGCAGTATGGATATTTGGATATTGATGTAAAAGAACCTTTCTCAAAAGTAAATTTTGATAACTACACCGCAGATATGAGCTACCAGATAGAAGAGGGCGCAGTTTACAGCGTAAGCGGCATAAGTATAAATCAGACTAAAAATGTGGTGGATGACGCTCTTATTAAAGAGCTGATAAAACTTCAGATAGCAAAGCCATTTAATATTAAAACCTTTCGTGAAGATGCACAAAGAATCAAAACTCTTATTGCAGATTTGAGTTATGCGTTTGTTGAGGTTGTTCCGGATCTTAAAAAAGATAAAGATAAGCAAACAGTTGAAGTCGTTTTTAAAATCATACCGGGTGATAAAGTTAAAATCAGAAATGTAATCATCTCAGGCAACAACAGAACGCTTGATAGAATTATAAGAAGAGAGCTATATCTGGGTCCAAATGATATGTACTCGTTAACAGATTTGAAGGATTCGAGAAATGCGCTAGGGCGACTTGGCTTTTTTGATGGAAATACGATAGAAGAGAAAAGAATAGACAATAAAACTATGGATCTTATAGTTAAGGTTAAGGAAGCCCCTACCGGGAACATTCAGCTAGGCGGCGGGTATGGAAGCTACGGAGGAATTCTTATAAGCGTTGCTGTAAATGATAGAAATATTTGGGGATCAGGTATTGATGTCGGTATAAAGGCAGAGCGTTCTGAGTTGACGTCTAACTACTCATTTAGCATATCAAACCCGAGACTAAACGATAGCGATTTTAGCGGTAACTTCTCTGTTTATACATCTGAGTATCAGTATAACGACTATACCGTTTTATCTGATGGAATGAATTTTGGAGTCGGTCATAAATTTACGAGATACATCAGCGGACATTTAGGATATGGATTTTCAAAAAATAGCTATGAGTTTGAAGAAGATTCTGAATATATAAATGATCCATATTTTCAAAATTATGCGAAAAGCTCTGCTACCGTAAGTGCAAAATATGACAATACGGATGACTTTTATCTGCCAAGAAATGGATTTATACTTAGTCAAAGTATTGAAAATGCAGGAATTGGAGGAGATGCAAGTTTTATAAAAGGCAGAACAAGTTTCTCTGCATTTAAGGGTCTTGAAGAGTATGTAAATTTTGACCTTATCGCAAGATATAAAGCGAAGTTTAACTATGTAAAAGAGCTTGATTTTCTTCCTGTTGCCGAGAGATTTTACATGGGCGGTATAGGAAGTGTCAGAGGATATGAATCGTACTCTCTCTCTCCAAAAACTAAGGATGATGCGACAGCCGATGATGGAGTAAGAAGATACGGAGGCGAATATAGTGCAACAAACACCTTTGAACTCAGTTTTCCTCTTGTGCCAAAGGCAAAGATGCGTTTAGTTACATATCTTGACTGGGGTTATATCGGAACAACAGAAAAAGCCGAGGATGGTTTTAACATAGAAAACCTATCTCGCGGCGGATTTGGAGCAGGACTGGAGTGGTTCTCTCCTGTTGGACCGATTCAGTTGATGTTCTCAAAACCTCTAGCAGAAGAAGAGGGTGACAAAACTGCCTTGTTTGAGTTTACAATGGGACAGAGATTTTAATTAATCTGAGTCCATGTTAATGTAGTCGAGTTATACATTTTTAGTTTTGAAACAGCAGTGTCAAACCAAAGTGCTCCGTTAATCGGAGCAACAGGTTCTGTAGCTGATACTATTGCACTGTTATAACCGCGTGTTTGAGTCGTTATCTCTGATGAGCCGTAGAGTTTGAAGTGATTTAACTCTCCAACCCCGATCTCAAGCATGAGATCATCCCCCTGAGCTTCGCTGTCATCTTTATCCGTATCAAGAATCATATCCTGACCTGAACTTACAAGCCTGCCGGCAATATTTGCGTTTGGAGAGATGGAAATAATATTTTGGGCATATAATGCATCGGCATTTGCAGAACCCAAATCTATGGTTGAGTAGAAAACTCTTTTTCCCCATGCATCCACTCCTAAGCCTATATTAACAGGCAGGGTGCTATCCGCTTCTTCTTTTAATAGTTCAAAGTATGAATCACTGTCTGTATCTTGTGCCGTCTGAAGAAGGCGGCTTCTAATAACCTCTAGGATGGTTTTTGAGTTTTGCCCTTTAAGCATATTTGACTGCAGATGCGTGTAGTAGTTCATAGTTGTAAAAATTGCCGCAACAATACCTGCGATAATAACCGCAATCATCGCCTCCGCTAAAAGATATCCTCTTCTCATCAAAAAGCCCCATTTCCGCGAGTCATATCTATAAGACCTTTTTGTATAATAATCTGAGTCAGCACTACCGTATAAAACTCGATAAATACAGCAAATGCCATCATAAATATAGACATCATCGTAACAAGACGAAAAAACTTTGTAGTGAGCATAAGTGCTTCGGTTTTTGCACGGCTGCTGATTTCACTCATAATAGTTCCAACCTGCATCGATGTTCCGGCTCCAAGCAGCAGTCCTTTTTCAACGCCGTCATACAAGCTAGAGTGAAATATAAATTTTCCGTCATTTTTTATGCTATCAAGCGTCTCTCGAAGAGCCTTTTTAAATTTTATAACAGATATTGTCAAAATAGCCGAGTTTAGAGCTTTTTTATAGGATATGCCGCTTTGAAGCATCTCCCCAAGCATATTAAAGAGCATGAACTTTTCAAATTTTACGATAATTTTAGATGAAAAAGGAAGAAGAAGCGCTACATGTTTGGCAATGCCTTGAATAAGAAAAGAGTGGCTAAAGAGGGCGGTTAACAAAACTATAAAGTAAAATGCGACGACTACGAGAGATAGAAAAAGCATATCGCTCATAAGCTGAGCAATACCAAGATGCGTATCAATCATAGCTAAAATCTCTTTGCTGTATTTTTGTGCCTCTTGCATCTGGTATGGAATGGCAAAAAACTTTACGGCTATAACTATAATGGAGGATATAAAGAGATAGATAAAGGGTATATTAGTTTTTTCGTTTGACTCTCTTTCGTAGAGATCTTTCATCTCCAAATAGGCTATGATTTTTCCAAGAGCAATCCTAAAGCTGACCCCTTTTTCCGCAATGGATATAAACTGCAAAACATCCAGCGAACCGAGGCGGTTTTTTTTAAGAGCTGCAGAAAATGTACTTCCGTCTTTTAGGTCATTATATATCTTTTGGTAGATGATTTTCTCTTTTTTTGTCTCTGCACTGTTTGCGAGAAGCTGCATACCGCTTGACAAACTTTTCCCATTTTGCAGCGTAAAATGCAATGTTTTTAACATTGTGTAGAGATTAATTTTCATCCATATAACCTAGTGATAGAAGCTCTAGCGTCAAAGTATCATAGTCACATGAACCATGCTCAAAAAGATACTTAGCCGATTCGTAGTAACTAAACGTGATGAGCTTATCCCAAGCCTTCAGTACACTGCTGTTTTTAAGCGCCATGTAGAAGCTGTAGCGTGTCTTCATATCTGAGGGAATGAAAACCATGTCAGTTAGAAGTATGCGTCCTGAGTAGCCGCTAAAGTTACATTTTATGCAGCCTCTTTTTTGATAGCCGGTTTTGTTTGATTTGAAATAGTTTTTCCCGCTCTCATCTGCCGCCGCTGTTTTGCACTCACAAAGTTTTGGAACGAGTCTTTGAGCGATAACTCCGCTAAGAGAGTATGCCAAGATAAAAAGATCTCCGCCCTCATCTCGAATTCTCTCAAGTGCCATATAGGCGTTTGTGGTGTGAAGAGTAGAGTAGACCATGTGTCCGCTGTGTGCCGCTTTTAGTGCAGTTGCAATACTCTCTTTGTCACGCATCTCACCGATGACGATAACATCCGGATCTTGACGCATAACTGATTTTATGGCACTTGAAAATGTAAAACCTATATCTTCATTGACTTGAAACTGAGTAACGAAATCTATCTTGTACTCAATCGGGTCTTCAATGGTGTAGATAATCTCATGAAGTCTGTCTCTTTGCGAGATGATGGCATTTAGAGTTGTCGTTTTACCGCTTCCCGTCGGTCCGACCGTGAGAAAAAATCCGTTCTTTAGATTTACAAAGCGAAAAAGGTGTTCATGCATCGGGTGGTGCGTTGGAAAGAGCTGTTCGAGTGATTTGAGGTTGCTTGATTTGTCCAAAATACGGATTACTATATTTTCGCCAAAATTTGATGGTCCTATTTCAATACGAAAATCTACTTTTGCTTCTTGAAATTCCAGCGTAAAACCGCCGCTTTGAGGTGTTTGGACATTTACTAAATCGATGTTTGATTTCTCTTTGATGATTAGTGAAAATCTTTGCGATAACTCTAAGTTTAGAAGATATTTTGCCTGAACTTTGCCGTTTATTCTGTATCTCAGCCAAGAGAAATTTTCGTATGCATTTATATGTATATCGCTTACACCGTTTTTAATGCCGTGGTTTAAAATCATCTCAAAGAGCGATAATACTTCTTCATCATCAGCGTCAAAGCCGTTAAACTGCTTGATTCTCTTCTCTATGGCATCAGGATCTACGGTTAGAAGCTCATTGAACTTTTGTGTAAACTCTCGTACCGGAATAGCTTTTTGGATAATATTTTTTCCAAGTTGTGTTTGAAGTTCGCTTAGACGTTTTGGACCGAGCAGCTCTTTGCACTCTATATAAAAATTTTTCTCATCCTCTTTGATGATAATAATCTCATATTTTTTTATGATTTCAAGGCTATAGGAGGATGGTTTCTCTTTTTTTTGAATAAAGTTATGCTCTATGGCAATTTGCACAATATTTTTTTTGA
>CAIUZU010000237.1 GCA_903903705.1 uncultured Helicobacteraceae bacterium | reverse complement strand
CATCATTGCAAATGACCTCTCCCTCATCTCTTTTGCGGCTTTGTTTGTAAAGGTAAGAGTCAATGTATTTGAAGCAGGAATCCCAACGCCCTCAATTAGATAAGCCAAGCGAGAGACCACCGTGGTTGTCTTTCCACTCCCAGCACCCGCTAAAATCAGCACCGGACCTTCCGTTTGTTTTACGGCAGCAGTTTGCGACTCATTTAATTTTTCAAATATTTTTTCCATGTTTTGCCATTATTTATATCGGTTTAATTTATTATAGCCAAAAAGATATAAATTATTACAAAACTATTGCTTTAATTATAATAATGGGTTATACTTTTGTTTATTATTTAAACTTATAGGAATTATTATGTTAAAAGATTTTGCAAAACTACAAACTTTCTTAATGGTCATAAAAGAGAAAAGTTTTTCAAAAGCATCAGCAAAATTAGGAGTTTCCCAACCTGCAGTTACACAGCAGATAAAATTTATCGAAGATTATCTTGATACAAAAATCGTAGAGAGAAAAAAGAATGGTATTTTGCTGACAAAAGAGGGAGAAGATCTCTTTAGAATCGCAACAAAACTTGAAAAAGCAATCTCTAGCAGCGAAAAAGAGCTTTTAAAAATCATCAATAAAGATTTTACCTTTATCATGGGTTCATCAAATGCCATCGGAAACTATATTTTGCCAAATTACCTTGGTGAAATTAAAAACAGAATTAACAATAATGTCTATATGAATGTCGGATTGTCTCATGAAATTATTGACCAGCTAGAAGATAAAAAAATAGATGTTGCACTTATTGAATCACCTGTTTTTAGAGACGGTATCATATATAGAGAGTGGGTTTTAGATGAGTTGGTCGTGTTTTCCAACCAACCTCTAAAAAAACATTTAAGTGCTGAAGATCTAATGGGATTTGACTGGATATGCCGAGATGAGCACTCACACACTAGAAAACTGACAAGTGAAGTTTTTGAAGAGATGGGCGTTCAGTGTAGCAATTTTAATGTTCTCGGTATACTGGGAAGTCCGACCGCTATCAAAGAATCTATCATGTATGCTGATCCAAAAAGCCAAAGACCGGTAGTTTCTGTAATGTCACGACATGTAATACTAAATGAACTTGCAAGCGGAAAGCTATTTGAGGCAAGACTAAAAAATTATAAAATTGAGCGAAGCTTTTACATAGCTTACCTAAAAGATAAAAAACATGATGCATTTGTAGATAATGTCGTGAACTATCTGCTCTCTTTAAATAAAATATAAATTTTAGTAAACTTGCAAATGTAATTGCAAGCTTACTTTTTTAAAAACTTTGAATTTTCAGGGTTTGATAAAAAAGAACTCATTGAGTTTTCAATACCTCCGCTGTCAACTTCTTTTTTTATACTTTTAATCTCTTTTTTATAACTTGCCAAATTTATAAGCAACGGCGTCTCATCTACAATTATCTGTACAATGCTTAAAAGCGGAATGCTAACTACACTGCCGAAGTTTTCTGAGCCAAAACCTGCTTCAAAAACTATCATATCATCTACAATGCTCGCCGTCTCAAAAGTGTATCCTGCCAAGAAAAAAAGCGTCATAGGTCTAAACTCTGAGCTTATACTTCTAGGCAACAGCGGTTCAAAAGATATATGCTCTATTTGACAAAGAATGCCGAAGTTCTGATCTTTTTCAAATAACATAATGATTAGGTTTTCTATATTTTTTTGCATAATTTTTGCAAAATCTTTATCTTCTATCAAATTATCTAGCACAAAAATCCTTTGCGTTTTTCGTAATTATATCAAAATCTATCATCGCATTCATAAGTGCAACTTTTGAAAATCTCTCCAAATCGTCTACATGTATGTTCTCTTCAAATATCTTGCCCTCTCTTAAGAGTTTTTCCCTTGTCGTCCCCTTTAACAGCGGTGATGCAGGGGTAACCCATCTTATAGAGTCAAAAAAAGCGATATTCGCTATAGAAGTATCGGTAATTAGAGAATTTTTTACTATCAAAATATCATCACACTCGTCTCTTAGAGCATAAAGTTCACTTAGCCTATCTCTGCATGTAGATTTAAATCTGTAACTTATATCATCACAGTAGACTAATTTTAGAGATGAGATCTCTCTCTTTTTATATTCATGATACGTCACATTTAAAGTATGAGAATCTTTAGAAATCTCATAAACGATACGACATCTAAAAAGCCCTGACTTTGGAGGTTTTATAAATTTTTGGAGTTTCTTTATGTCACTTATGCCGAAATATTTTAAAACACGCTCATACCTCTCTTGATGAAAAGAGATATTAAAAACTTTTCCATCATCTGCTTTTATAGTTTCAAAAAAAGTGTTATACATCGAAAAGTTCAGTGCTTAAGTATCTCTCACCTGTATCGCAAAGGATAGTTAAGAGCGTTTTTCCTCTAAACTCTTCTCTTGAAGCGACCTGCATTGTTGCAAATACATTTGCACCTGCGGATATGCCGACAAGCAAACCCTCCTCTTTTGCCAGCATCTTTGCCGTGTTTATCGCATCTTCGTTGCTTACTTTTATGACTTCACCGTAAACCGTTACATCAAGCGTATCTGGAATAAATCCGGCTCCTATGCCCTGAATAGCATGTGCACCGGCACTTTCACCGGATAAGACGGCGGAGCTTGCAGGCTCAACCGCAAAAATAGCTATATGCGGAATCTTCTCTTTTAAAACTTTTGAAGTTCCGCTCAGTGTTCCGCCCGTTCCCACCGCAGCGACAAAAGCGTCAAGTTTGCCGTCCATGTCACGCAAGATCTCTTGTGCGGTCGTTAACATATGGATTTCCGGATTTGCCGGATTTTTAAACTGCTGTAAAACAATCGAGTTTGCAATTTCATCTTTAAGCTCATCTGCTTTGGCAATCGCACCACTCATGCCAAGTGAAGCCGGAGTCAACACAAGCTCTGCTCCAAATGCCTTTAAGAGCTTTCTTCTCTCTATGCTCATAGATTCCGGCATGGTCAAGATAAGTTTTAAACCCTGAGCAGCACAAGAAGCAGCTAACGCAATCCCAGTATTTCCGCTTGTCGGCTCAATAATTGTGGTCTCACTCGTTATTAGCCCTGCTTCTTGTGCACGTCTTATCATGTTAAAACCGATTCTATCTTTTACCGAGCTTGTAGGATTCATAAACTCGCATTTTGCTACTATATTTGCACCTGTTCTTAGTGACGCCTTGTTCAATCTGACCAAAGGCGTGTTCCCTATTAACTCAGTTATATTTTTTGCGATCTTCATAAATAATCTCCAAACACTTTTATGATATGCTACCAAAAAATTTATAATAAGGGGCTATGATGTACCTACACAAAGAGATTGATTCTATCGAGGCAGTGCCACAAAAAGCAGGAAAAGGCGTGTCTATGAAGATGCTTTTATCTCCTGATGAATCGCCGAATTTTGCAATGAGAAACTTTATCATAGAAGCAGGCGGACATATGCCGCTTCATACAAATGCGATTGAACATGAGCAGTATGTAATTTCAGGTCGTGCACTTGTTCAGATCGGAGATAAGAGAGTAGAAGCAAAAGCAGGAGATATTTTTCTTATTCCCTCAGGAGTTGCACACAGTTATGAGACACTAGGAGATGAGAGTTACAGTTTTTTATGTCTGGTGCCTAATTGTGAAGATTGCATAACGATTATGAAGTAAAATAACCGCACTCTTCCAACATCATCTTCCAAGTTAAATAGCTTAAAACATCATAATTAAGCTGTTTTTCTTGAGAGATATTGCAAAATGCAATATGAAGAAATGATTTATAAATGAACAGCTATAATTCTACATTTTATTGAACCGTTTGCACGTTTTTTCAATGCAAATATACTAAAAAATTATAAATTTTTCATGAAAGTTCAACTATGTTTTTACAACGATATATTGATTTTGTCACACGCTATTTCAAAGCCGTTTTGGTTTTTGTAGCTGTTGCAGCCGCTGTTTTTGGGTATTATGCACAGCATCTAAGTATTGATGCTTCGGCTGAGACGCTTTTGCTTGAGAACGATAAAGATCTCAAACTCACACGTGAAGTGCATGGGCGTTATATTAGTCCTGATTATCTTGTAGTCGCATTTAGCCCAAAAGAGTATATGCTCTCAGACTCCACGCTCTCTACGATAAAATCACTTAAAGAGTCTTTGCTTAGCATAAAAGGAGTCGAGAGTATCACGACTCTGCTTGACGTTCCTCTGCTAGAGAGTCCGCCGATGGCAATTTCTGAAGTTGTAAAAAATGTAAGAACTCTCTCATCGCCTGATATCAACAAAACTATGGTTCAAAAAGAGCTGACAACCAGTCCTCTGTATGCCGAAAATCTTGTTAGCGGTGACTTTAAAACAACCGCTATCTTAGTCAACCTCAAAGATGACGATACTTTTACCAAACTCCTTAAAGAACGCAATGTTTTTATTGAGTTGCAGCAAAAAAGAGAGCTAAGCAAAGAAGAAAAACAGCAGTTTGAATCCGCAAAAAAAGCTTTTAAAGAGTATAGCAACAGCACTAGGGATGACGTACACTCTTTGATAGAAAATGTAAGATCTTCATTAGATCCATTCCGCAGTGAGGGAGAGATTTTCCTCGGCGGTGTTGTTATGATAGCAGATGACATGATAGGCTTTGTAAAGAGCGACATAGCCATTTACGGAACAGCTATTTTACTTATCATGGTTGGGATGTTATGGGTTATTTTTAGACAAATAAGATTTGTTGTTCTGCCTATTTTGGTATCGATATGTGCAGTAGTTATTACCACAGGCATTAACGCCCTTTTAGGTCTGGAAGTAACGGTTGTTTCATCAAACTATGTTGCGATGCAGCTCATTACCACACTCTCTTTGGTTATACATCTTATAGTGAGTTACCGTGAAGAGTATGCACTTTACCCTCATTTTTCGCAAAAAGAACTCATTGAGATTACGCTAAAGCGGATGTCCGTTCCGTCCGTTTTTATTATTCTAACCTCGGTTGCCGGATTTGGCTCGCTGATGACATGCGACATCCTGCCAATCATAGATTTGGGAACTATGATGAACATCGGCGTAACCGTTTCACTTATAGCCGCATATCTCCTTTTTCCTGCCATGATGATGCTGTTTCCAAAAAAAGAGCCGGTACTTACGTTTGACAAAGCTTTTACGCTCAATACCATATTTGCACAAATTGTTGAACATCACGGCAAAAAAATAGTTGCAATGGTAGTTTTAATTCTCGGCTTTAGTCTTTTTGGAGTTACGAAACTCATAGTTGAAAACAGTTTTATAAATTACTTTAAAGAGAGTACAGAGATCTATAAAGGGATGCAAAAGATTGATAACAATCTAGGCGGTACGACACCTTTGGAAATCGTAGTAAAATTTCCTGAAGCAAAGCCTCAAGAAGTGGTAAAAACTACTCACAGTTCGGATGAGCTTGATAGTTTTGCGGATGAGTTTGCTGAGGATGGAAATGACGCACAGTATTGGTTTACCGCCCAAAAGATGGAGACTATCCTTCGTGTGCATGACTATCTCGAATCCCTCAGCGAAATAGGCAACGTCTCATCACTCGGCACACTCTCAAAAGTCGGACGTATCTTAAAAGATGGGAAAGATTTTGACGGTGTAGAGTTGGCACTTATGTATAACGAATTGCCTACGCAGTTCAAAAAAATACTTCTCTCACCTTATGTAAACACCGAGTATAACGAGGCTCGCTTGGTAATCCGCATAGTGGACTCTGATAAAAATCTCAGACGTGACGAGTTGCTTAAAAAGATTCAAAAAGATCTTGTGACAAAGGTCGGACTTAAGAAAGAAGATTTTGAACTTGTCGGTATGATGGTGCTATATAACAACATGCTCCAATCCCTCTTTGACTCACAAATATCAACGTTAGGACTCGCACTGCTCTCTCTGGGAGCTATGTTCTTATTTTTATTCCGCTCTTTAAAAATAGCAATAGTAGCACTTACCGTAAACATGGTACCCATCAGCGTTATCTTCGGTATTATGGGCATTGCAGGCATTCCACTAGACATCATGAGCATAACCATAGCCTCAATTGCACTCGGTATCACGGTGGACAATACCATTCACTACTTCTACCGTTTTAGAGAAGAACTTGCACGAGACGGTGACTACATAGCATCTATGCACAGAGCACATGCAACGATTGCATTTGGGATGTTTTACTACTCGCTTGCAACTATTGTGGGCTTTTTGGTGCTGGTAACTTCAAATTTTATACCGACACTTATCTTTGGTCTACTAACCGTTATTGTTTTACTCGTAGCTATCGTTTCAGATCTGCTTTTTTCACCGCTTCTAGTGGTAGTATTCAAACCTTTTGGAATAAAAAAAGGATAAGGCGACAAAAAACTAAAAGCTGTTATTTCTAAATTTTTAGCGAGGGATGATGATCTCTATCCCAAGAGTATCAACATCTCCGTCACTTTCTCTTGTTATATGTACACTTTGCGCTTGAATATATTTACGAACTACCTCGATAATATCGGCTTTCATCTCTGCCATAAATGGATAAGAAGTATTGCTGCGGTCTGAACTAATGGCAATGCGAAGCCTGTCTTTTGCAACTCCGGCACTCTTCTCTTTTTTGTTAAATAAAGAAAAGAAGCTCATTGGAATAGGCTTTTTATTTTAGTTATTATTGAAGGGGAAACAAATGATTCAACATCTTCAAAAGGTATATTTTCACCACATAAACGCTTAGCAATTCGTTTATAAGCAACACCGGCTTGTGAATTTTCATTCAATATAATAGGTTTGCCGGAGTTAGAAGCTTCAATAATACCTTTATCTTCAGGAATTTTCCCAAGCAAATCGATAGATAAAATATCTAAAATATCAGCACTAGCGAGCATATCTCCATTTGAAACCATTGATGGATTAATACGGTTGATAACTAAAAACTTTTGAACTTTTTTATTTTCTTTGGCTTTTTCGCTTTTTGCGTCTACTATTCCGATAGCTTTATCGGCATCACGGATAGACGACACTTCAGGATTTACTACGATAATAGTTGCATCCGCATACATAATAGTGTGTTCAAAACCACTCTCAATTCCGGCAGGAGCATCAAGAATAACATAATCAAACTCTTCTTTAAGTATTTCAATGAGTTTTTTAACTTTTTCTTGAACAAGAACTGATTTATCTTTTGTTTGTGAAGCTGCCAAAAGATAAAGATTGTCTGTATGTTTACTTTTGATAAGTGCTTGTTTTAGCCCTGCTTCATCGTCCATAACATGAACCATGTCATAAATTACACGGTTTTCAAGTCCAAGAATCAAATCAAGATTTCTTTGTCCTAAATCAAAATCGACAAGCACGACTTTTTTACCCTCTTGAGCTATTCCGATTCCAAGATTTGCAGTTGTTGTTGTTTTGCCAACACCGCCTTTGCCACTTATTATTGCATAAACTATGCCCAT
>CAIUZU010000236.1 GCA_903903705.1 uncultured Helicobacteraceae bacterium | reverse complement strand
TATTTAAGTTTTATTTCTATATACTTCCAACAGTTAGATAAGAAACTAAGGAGCTACACGATGCTTAAGAATACAGCACTTACGAAGTTGATGAGCGGTGACAAGATTAGAGCCGCTACATGGGGAAAAAATAGATTTATATCTATGAATAAAGACGGTCAAATAACTGATAATAACGGCAAACTATATAACATCATGACGGCTAAAGAAAAAGATTGGGAGCTATATAAAGAACCTATAGCTAAAGTTTCAGCTGACAATACTCAACTAGTCGAAATGATTAAAGCATTGACTGAGCAAGTCAAAGACCTGCAGGACACGGTTAAAAATCAAGAAATAAATGTTAGCAGTGATATCCATAGCTCTGATATAGCAGATGAGGTTACTCAGTCTATTGATACGGTTGTTAAACAAGCTATTCAAGACAATATGCCGCAGGAGGAAAAAACACATGAAGAGACTGTTAAAATCTTCTACGGTGTGTCTAGCCTAAAAGATGTTAGAGACCTTTTTAAAGAAGAGCTGTTAAACAGCAGTAGTAAACGAGAGACAATGCTAACGGTTACTAAATTTATACCTTATTGTTGGATGGGCGGTCGTAAAATCAAAACCGTTGCAAGATACTATGCTGATATGAGAAATGTGATCAAAGATGTTGATGATGAATTTAGAGATTTAGCACTTGAACTCTTTAGTGTTCCTAGCGATGTTTATGAGCGTATCAAAAAGGTTGACACAGAGAAAGTTTTAGACAACTTAGAAGATAAAGAGGTTTTCGATGCAACTCAGATTCAAAACATAATCGGACAGTTAAAAACTCAAATTGTAAACAACGACATACCTATGGCGAAACAACAAACACTTGAGCAGGCAAGAGCTTACCTATACGCTTCTTATCTTGCTCTTGTAACAGGTCGTAGAAGTGTTGAGATCTTAAAAAGTCTTGAGATTATAAAAAAAGACAACGAATGGTTTTATAAAGGTATCTCTAAAAAAGGCATTGAGGGTTCTGAAATTAAAGCTTACTCATTAGATGATGATTTTGAATTTTTGGCAAGTCTTGTTAAACAGCTTAGAGCAGATATTGATACGACAACTCTTAAAAATACAGAAGTAAACAGTAAATACAATCATATCTTCAACCGTTCATTCAAAAAACTTACAGGTACAAACTACACTTTCCACGATGCAAGAGAGATCTATGCTGAACTTGTATATCTGAAATTTGGCAAAAAGAACGGAACTGATAGAGAAGAGATAAACTTTAAGTCGGATGTACTCGGTCATGAGATAAACAAAGACCGTCTTGTTACAACTGAACACTATATGACGATGAAAGGCGAATAGATGAAAATAGCAGTTGCAACTATTGACGGTGGAGCAGGTAAAACAGCGATTAGTTTTGCTCTTGCAAAAGAGCTTGATTATTATCTCATTTCAAATGATGATAGTGTTATCGAGTTGGTTTATCCAAGCATGGCAAAAATTACTAAAGATTTAAAAATTATAGACGAAACAGTCTATGACTTTGGAGGGTTCGTCGATGCAGGTGTAACCGATATTATAAAGCATTGCGATATTGTTATCGTTCCATGTATTAACGATTTAAACAGCAAAATGAAGGCAATAAAAACTATAACCGAACTCTCAAAATTTAATGAACGGTTTTTAGTTATTGCTACAAGACTCGAGAGTGAGCAAGATTTTAATGAGGTAAAAGCATCTATACAAGCAAAATTTCCGCAGATTGAAGTCTTGCCTCTTAGAAAAACTAAAATGCTAAAAAATGCTTTAGAATTTGGCGAGAGTCCGCTTGAGCTAGTTGCTCAAAGCAAAAAGATAGCTCATGACGGTAGAAACTTCATACCTGAATACAAAGCTATCTTAAAGTATGTTCTAAATAATGACGAGACATATGAAGATCTATTAAAAGAAAAATCAGCTATAGAGGAAAAATAATGGCAAAACAAAAACTTAGCCTTGACGAGGCTTTAAGTCAACAACAAATAAATACTTTTGAGGGAGCTGATGCAAAAGCAAAAGAACATCAAGAGTTAAAAGCGGGTGTGACACAACAGGATAAAAAGGCAGGTCGTCCGACTGCAGGACAGAGCAAAGCTACAAATAAAATAGCTTTTGTAGTTGATGATGAGCAACTGGCTTACTTAGAGAGCTTAACATCAAAGGAGTTTAGAACTCCAAATGCAGTGGCTAAAAAGTTGTTTTTGTCTAACTATGAGTTACATAAAAAGGTATAAGCAATGTTTGATAAATACGATAGTGACAATAAAGAGGAATTAAGAGAAAGACTACTTCGAATTTTGGAAAATCAAAATTTAGATGAGGATGAAGCAAAAGAATGTTTAAAAATAATGTTTGACACGATGAAAAACTATTATGGAGATGTTGTTAGTAATTTAATTGATGAATAAGGGAATCTAAAAAAGAGGAGGTAAACAGTCGCTCGTGAGAGCTAACCATTTACGGAGTCTAAAAATACTTTTGGTCGAGCAGTTTTTAGATAACCGTATTATATCCTAAAGGGCATAAGATGGCAAAATTAGTAAAAAAAGCAAATAGTTTATTTGATAAATTTGAACGAAAATTAGAAGAGTTGGCAGAGAGGTTTTTATAATGTTCATGGTAGTGGTTTTAAGTATTTTGGCGGTTTTGGTATTGGGTGTGGTGTTTGTAAAATGGTATAAACGAACAAAGAGAAAATGGGGAGAGAATGGGTAATGCGGAAACTTTCAAATAGAGAGGTTGAACAACTTATATATGGGAATGGGATCTATGAAGTCATCATCTATGCAGATAGATACGAAGATTATCATTATGACAATGGAGTATCTAAATGGTGGGTTACAAGCAAAGGAAACTATCCCGTAGATGAAGATGAAAAATTATTTAAAGGAGATTATCCATTCTGTGCAGAAACTCTTAAAAAAGAGCTCGAGAAGCATGGCTTAATAGTATTCATCTCAGAAGATAAAAAAAGATTGAGCGTGGAGGTTGATAGATGCAATTCGGAACAAAACTAAAGTTAAAAAAAGACTGGGAATATGGGCTTTTGACTTTTGAAAAAGGTGATATTTTGCAGGTTGCTCTTTATGAGCATAAGTACGGGTTAAAACTTCATCATCCACGAGTTGGCGAGATGATAGATTTTGTGTTTGGTTACAACGACAGAGAAGAGCGGATAGATGAGTGGTTTGAGGTAGTTGAAGAAGATAAGTGCGTTTGGAAAATCAACCACGAAAACGACATGTACATAGGCGAGACATGGGATACAAATTGTGGAAATGTCTTCCAGTTTATGGAGGGCGGTATTGAAGAAAATAACTTTAAACATTGCCCATATTGTGGCAAAACTATACAGGAGCAGAGCAGATGACACAACTAAATATAAAATTTGCAAAGGTCGATGAAAACGAACTTTTAAATATATGGGATATGTTTACAGATGAAATAGTAGAAGATAAACATACTAATCCAAATGATGAAGTTATGTTATTTTTAGAAAATACTATTGTCGAGATGGCGAGTGGAAATGAAATAAATCTACAAATAAATGAGACACTTGCCAATGTGCTTGAAATATTCGTCAATCATTTTGAAAAGGTTGGGGAAACTTATTATTTCAGATTCAAAAATATAATAGCAGAGGGGAGAATCTTATGAGTGATGTGCAGACAGCAACAATAATTTATAGGGCAAAGAAGATAGAAAGCGATGAATATATAGAGGGTTCTTATGTGAAAGACTGTGAAGATAATCATTTTATAACAAATGGAAGATATAAACATAGAGCATCTTCAGGATTATCATTGCTTCTGACAGAAATCGACTTATCAACACTTGCAATTCACTTTCCTGATATGTTAGCAAGCGACAGCGATAGAGTACTTCCAAATAGAAAAAAAGATTTGCGTATCTTTGCAAGTTTAAGTGAAGATGGAAAAGGTGGGGATGTGATTTTAACGAAAGATGGAAGAGCTATCTACAAAAGAATATATATGTTCTGTAAAGATGGGCTTGTTTGCAGCAAAGATATTGAAACAGTTCAAAAATTAAGTAAAAAATTTAACAGCGTAAAAGACTTAAAAATAATAGGAAAATCAGCATGAGTGATGTGCAGCTGCTCCTATTGGTTATTTTTGGTATTCCTTTTGCGATATTTGTCATTGTTGCAATCAAACAAATTGAAAAAGCTTTTTTAAAAAGCTTAGATAAACAGTAATGTTGGTTCTAAGCCTATTCAGCGGCATCGGGTTACTAGACCAAGCTTTTAGAGAAAAAGGCTTTGTGGTTGTTTCTGCAGGAGATCTCATAACAGGACAAGATATACGAGATTTTAAAGGTATTAAAGGAAAGTTTGACGGTATTATCGGCGGTAGTCCATGCCAAGACTTTAGCACTCTAAAAAGAGATAGAGGAAATTACTCTTTAGAGATGGTATATCAGTTTTTAAGAGTGGTCGGAGAGTGTGAGCCTGATTGGTATCTGCTCGAAAATGTTAAAGGCATTCCAAATGTTACAGACCTGATTGAAGATTGCATAGTAGATGGTAGCTACAAACATTTTGACATTGTAAACAGAGATATAGCCACACGAACTCTCAAAACCTACTCACACCAAAGATTAGATATAAATCAAGGTTGGTACTCCGACACAAGCCGACTGAGACACATACAGTTCGGCTCTAAGAACGATTTATATTTAGACATACCGAGAGGCAACATGGACGGAGTTGAAAACTCATGTGCATTAGCAAGTGACGACCGGAGTTTTAAAGAACTTTGTTATCTACAAGGCTTGAGCGATGATTACGACCTGCCCGATTTTAATGTAGCAGGAAAAAAACGAGCAGTAGGTAACGGTGTACCTTTGGTTATTGGCAGAGTTCTAGCAGATGCCGTTAAAAAAGCTGCCCAGTCACATTTAAACGAACTTAATGTGTCACAATCATTTGTCCTGGCCCAGTCACAAAAAGAGAGATGCCCTTGTGGTTGTAAAAGAGTTTTGACAGGTCGTAAAAAATATTATGACTCATCTTGTAGAAAAAGAGCTGAACGCTTGAGAAGAAATTCTCTCCGGAGAGTCACGGTTTTGTAAAGTGGTCCTGTCACATTTGTTCCGCAGCTGGAGTACACCATCTTTTTTAAAGGAGTCAACATGTTAAGTTTTGAAGAAGCAGTAGAGCTAGTGGAAAAAGAGGTAAACAAAATAAATCACACTATCAACAGTGGTGATGTAAGAGACTTTTTAGATAACTTTGACGGTTACTGCATAGAGATTATGAAAACAGGCAAAGTTGACAATCCTAAGCGAATCGTACATTTGATAAAAAACGAATATTAAGTAAAAGCGAACTAAATCGCTTTTACTTACTGGTCCGTCACATATTTTTCAGCTGCTGAAACACACTTTAATAATTCGTTATAAACAGCTCCCGAACAGATTTATTTTTGCCATGAACATTCTTACCGAGAGTGTATTCAAACTTATCACTCTCTACTATACGAAAATCGGCATATAAACCCCTCACAAACTCACAATCGTTATAAGATAGTAGAAACTTACCCTTAACACCTTTTAGAGTCTTATACAGCCTTTTATGGTCGTTTAAATCAAAAGTCTTTTTATTCTTATAATATGACTCAGTTCCGACATACGGAGGGTCGCAGTAAAAAAATGCTTCTTCTTGATCATAATTTTCTATGAGTTTTTGAAAATCCATATTTTCAATAGTTACCATTTTGAGCCTCTGAGACCATTTTGTAAAATCTCTATAAATATTTTTAGGTTTTCTGCTTTTGGCACTCATAGCAAAGTTATCGCCTTTACTTCCAAAACTCATCTGGAGCTGATAGAAATAAAATGCTGCTTTCTCTACGAAGTCTCGTGGTTTCATATTGCTTAATTTTATATCGCTAAACAGCTCTCGAGAGATAAGCAACTCATTTAGGTATTTTTGTAAAAGTAACGGATTGCTGCGGATGCATCTATGCAAATTGATAAGGTCGCTGTTAAAGTCATTTGCGACTTCTCTATATTTTGACCTTGCAGGTAACTCTTTAGCATATAGCACATTTAACGCACCTCCAAAGACCTCTACAAATAACTCATGTTCATTTGGTATAAGACCGACTATCTGCTTTGCAAGTTTTGATTTTCCACCGACCCAACCGTGTGGCGGTTTTAATGTTGTAGTATTAATATAGAACTCCTATTTTTCTATCTAAGTATAATTCAGTTATACATATTTTAATTATGTATTTGATAGTATTACAGTTCAGAGAGTGGGAGTTCGAAGTATCACTCTCTGTGCTATTTGTTAAGTATTTTCAGACCCTTTCAATCCAGCCTGCAAAAAACTTTTCTTGACTGTGATCATGCTCTACTATGCTGTAGTATTTCATGAACTGAAGACCGTTAAGCACTTTGAGCAGTTTACTTGTCTCTACTTTCTCAAGTGCTTTAAGTGTTGTATCGCCTAACCAACCGTCAACTTTCAAATCTGGATACAATGTTTCAATCCTATTTAACAAGTTTAAAGACCTTTGCAAAATCTTTCTACCCATCTCTATGCCCATATTGACACCGGTATCAAAAACTTCTATTGCTACACTTTCAGGCAACATTTCGAGATTTCCTCGTTCTGTATTCCAAAAATCCGTGAGGTAAATCTCTCGAGCCTCTTCTAAAGAAAGATTTTTGATATCCAAATCGGGATAACTTCGTTTTGATATGCCAAATTTAGTCTCACCGCCTTTGTCGTCCTTGTCAAAAACATACCCACCTTCATTGCCTATAACTACTTCAAATGCTTTATTGAATTTTTCCATTTTTACCACCAACATCTTACTAAGGCTCTTGTACTTTTAAAATACTCGCAACCTGCTTTTTTCTTTGCACTTCCTCAACAACTGAAGTTCTAACTTTGTCATAAACAACAAATATATTATCTATTCTCTCTAAGTTCTCATCTTCAAGGTCTAGCTCTATATATGCAGTTTTTGCACCTTTATAGATTACTTTTCCCGTACCGTAAGCAGTAGAACAACCGCTCAGCAACAGAACCAAAAACAAAACTAAGATACCCATCAAAAGTTTTTTCATTTATCTGCCTTTCTATGTTTGTTCCAAGCCACCCAACCACCGACTCTTAAACCGTTTAACACGGCTTTTCTGTGAACCAAACTAGCACCCAACGACTTCATCGCTTCATCAAGTATGCGATCAGTTTGTGCTCTTGTAAATAATCCTGTTTTATAAAGATAATCATGCAGAATATAAGCGAAGATGGCTATTCCGTCTTTTGGTATAAAACTTTGAAATATTCGGGGAATACTTCCCAAATCAGTTTCAAAACCGATAGGTACTAAAATCAACTGAGGTTCTACAACCTCTGTGTAATATGTCAGCTCTGACCAAGTTGTTCTAATATCTCCGTTTTGCGAAACCGATAATAAAATTCTTTTTTCTCTAAAACCTACTTTCAACTTTTTAACTCCTTTAATTTTCTATTTCAATTGAAGTACTCCAACCATCACTACGGTTATAGCTATGATTGCAACTCTCTACACTAAACAAACCATCATCTTCGTTGTTGTATGTATTAAACAGATCTACTTTAGTACCTGCATAAACAGCACATCCTTTTAAAGAAAGAGAGCCTTTAACCGTGCCTTTGTTGATTGATTTTAATTTAGCTTCGGCTTTTGCTTTTGCATCCTCCTCGTCTTGGTATGCACTTTTGATTTTTATAACAGGTGTACCATCCCCAACAGTAACTTTTACGGTTTTGCCACCATCTAAGTCATGCCATGAAGCTTCGCATGAGTTATAGTAAGTTTTTGTGGAATGTTTCAAGGAAGAGCTGCTACATTTAGATACATCAATCTTAGTTACAGGTAAAGCCTCATCATCTCTGTTTATAAAATATATGAAGTCATTTTTGATTGAAAAAAATACATTGTAGTCTTTAGATATTCTCTCAAGAAAATTGATATCACTCTCATTTGTTTGGTTGAGTGATTTTATTTGTGTGTCTGTAGTTTGAAACTTAACTTTATGACCCAATCTATCAGCAACAATTTTGACGATGCTCGAGAGTTTTGTATCAACATAATGATGAGATATCTTGTCTTTTTGTTTTTCGTTAAACTCAACACCTGTAGCCGTAATTGATAAAGCTTTATTGTTTGTGCGAGTTACGGTTTGCACATGAAACAAACCACAGTTCAACTCTTCTACTACCGTATCGTTTTTTAAACTTTTGAGGACGAGTTCTACCTTTGCACTTGGTTTTGGTTTTGGAAAATTTGGCAAAACGCTAAGAGTAACTTTGTCTGATTTTATACCGACTTCATCAGAAAATGAGAGGCTAAGTACATTTTCAATTGCCACCTCTTTGCCGTCAATCATAAGTTCTATGGTATCAACTACCATAATGGCTCTCTTATCTTCGCCGGTAGTGTCACACTTTTATTCCGCAGCTGAGTTTCAAAAGTCGGGAGTTCAATAGTAGTTCCGTTTTGCAAAATCAAAGGCTTGCCAAAAAGCTGTTTATTTGCGGCTACAACATCGTTCAGGTGTTTTAAATCGCCATAATGTTTAAGCACTATCAAGTCGATTCTATCTCCATCACTACACTTATACAAGCTCATCATAAACCTCTTTTAAAGAAATGTTGTAAGTTTGCACGGTGTAGTTTCCGTCATCTAAAAACTTCTCTTGAGTAATGTTTAAAGAAGATATCAAAACTTCAAAATCATGGTTAAGTGTAGTAAATCGTATAGGCTTTCGAGCAATCAAATAATCTTCCAAACTCTTAAGAGCACCAAGCGGTTGAACTACTAAAACACCCTCAAGAGAGAGTTCACGAGTGTAACCGCCTGAATCACTAAAGCGTTTTTGCCCCTTAATGGGAGTAAAAACGCCATGCTCTGCAGTTAATGTTTGAGATATCTTTTTATATTCGTTTTTTGACATATAAAATTCAAAGTCTCCAAGCTTGCCCATGCTAAGACCGCTTATGAGACTACTTACAAGACCGCTTATAAGTTTATTTGAAATCATTGCCTAACCTATTGTAAATCCCTCTTTTTTCAAGATTTGCTTCACGACTTAGATCCAAAAGATAAGCTTTCTCTTGAGGCGATATCTGGTTGTTTGGATAGTAGAGTGCCAGACCATTACGAACTAAAGAGAAATTCAAAACTTCAATCCAAACAAGCTCTCTATCGTATTTGTCAAAACCGTAACTGCGATATTTTACTACTCTGTCTAGATACTTATTTTGTACATAATCCTTAGCTTTGTTTCCAAGTTCCATAACTTTGTTGAATGAATGAACATATCTATCTTTATGTTGCGGATTATTGGGATGTATATCCTTTAGAGTTTGCAACTGCAAAGCTGCTCTCTCATTGATTTTAGTCTCAAAAGTATCTATCGCAATTAAACGAACTTTGAAAGGTTCGTTATCTCCTTTTTGCAACATCAAAGTATCGCCGTCAAGCACATATTTAACCTTCGCTTCGTCCCAATTGTCTAAAGCAAACAAACTAGCCACCAAGGCTAGAACCAATATTATTTTTTTCATTTTTTTCCTTCATATCTAAATGGATAAATTAGTTTCATATCTTCTTTTTTATCTACATTCTTATCTATATAAAATAGGTTGTCCAACACCAAATCACAATCCGCAACTGTAAAACAATTAGATGTCTCTTTTAAAAATCCATCTAAAAACCAAGTCGGAGGTCTTACTACTTCTTTACGATGAAAACGCCACAAATATCTTTTTTCGTCTTTTCCCCAACTAACAAATTCACAAGCTCCTCTCAAAGGAAATATGAAGTCATATTGATAGTGTTCATTAATATCTCTTGGGTGAATTTTTGTAACAATTGCAGGTAACTCAAATTCATTATTCCCACCGTCTTCAACACTGCAACCCAAAACAATAATCTGACCTACAACAAAATCAAATCCATCTCTCATCTTATCAGTTAACATCGGTTGGTCTAAACAAACATCTTGATACATATTTGTTTCAATAAAATCAATCACTTTGTTTAACTCTTCAATGCTTAATTTAATAGATTTTTTTGTAAAACATTTTTGTAATACAGTTACAACAAAACCTTTTAAAAGAGAATATTCTCCATCAAACAACTCTGCTTCATAATAAGCAAAAGTTTCAGGAAAAGGCTTAGAACTAGTTCTTATTTTAAAACTCGCATTAGCATTCTTATTGCTTTTTTTTAAACTCAATTTATGAACACTATGGTTCTCCGCGAAACTTCTTACAGCTTGTAAACTGTGCACACTTATTTTTTTCATTTTTTTCCTTTATATTAAGATACATCTGCAAATTGCAAATCTTGCTCATCATGAGCTAACTCTTTGTTGGCTCTTCTTAGTTTTTCTTTTAAGTCTTCATAGTCCACCTTTCCGTCACTCGCATAAACCGTAATCTGATTGGTTATCGTTTGAGCGATCTGTTTTTGATTAGTATTGTTTTGAAGTTGATTTTTAGTCTGGTTGAGTTGAGTATTTGTAACATCAGATACACTCTCAAGCGGAACGGTCGGTATCTCTAATTCTTTTAAAAAAGAAGTTTTAGGAAGCTCTTTTCTAAAGCTGATATTATTTACTATAGATTCTGTCTTCAGAACTTTTGGCTTATCTAGCATGTTTTCTTGTTTGATTGTTTTTACATCTGCTATGCTCTTTGCGGTTTCAACTCCAGACACTTTTTTATTGAAGTTAACATTATTTGCAACAGAAGGTTCTGCTTTTAGGATTTTTGGCTTATCTTCAAAACCAAATAACCCTGTGACACTTGAAGCTATGTTTTTTACTTTCTCAACTACGCCCATAACCGCTGAAAACCTACTATCTATCCAATCAAACAAAATTACAAAAGGAGATTTGATTGAGTCCGCTATTGCGCTCCAAATAGAGCCGGCAGCTTGACCCATGAGCACCCAACCATCGACTACCATCGTGCCTAAATTTATCATCCATGTGAGTGCGCTCAAAACCCATTTTATTGGCGTAATTGCGATACTAAAAACACCGGATATAACTGCTCCTAAATTTGAAAAGTTAATTCCGACGGCATCTAAAACAGTCCCGATAACTGAGAATACGGGCGACAAAGAACTAAACAGACCGCCTACACTTGAAAACAGACCGCCGAACAACCCTTTGAACTCTTCAACCACGGGCGACAATCCGCTAGAAAGAGAAGTAAAGAAACTATCAACTGAAGTTTTAATACCCTCGAACTGAGTGTAAAGATAAGTGCCTGCGGCGGCGATTGACATTACGCCTAAAACTATCAAAGACATCGGAGAAGTAAGAACTGCTAACGACATGCCGACACCCGAGGCAACGAGACCGAAAGCCGCAAGTGCGATACTGCCGACTACGAACGCTGAGCCGAGTCCAAAAATATATTTAGAAGCTTGAGGGAATTTTTCAGTCATTGCAGTCATACCGATTGTTAAATCCCCGATGTAACTGCTTGCTTGTTTTATGAAAGGAAGAGTTGTATTACCCAAAACAATAAAAAATTCTGTAGTTTTATTTCCCAATAAAATTAGACTATTTTGAGTCGTTGCCGCTCTCGTTTCGAACTCTTTTTGCATACTTCCCAAATAGCTTGTTTCACTTGCCGTTGATTTAATAGCTTTTGCATAATGTTCAACTCCGCCAGATAGAAGCAACATATCATCGCCGAATTCTTTACCGAACATGTTATAAGATATTCTTGTCTGGTCTGCTTTGTCCATGCTGTTTAATGTCGTCAAAAACTTGCTTATAGCTTGTTGCGGATTAGCTCTTATCTCTTTTTGAAATTTATCTGCATTAAGACCCATGGATGCTAAAGCACTTTTAAATTTTCCTGATTGCCCCTCAATATTACCGAATGCTCCAAACATTGAATTAAGAGCAGTTCCGACCATTTCGGGCGGTTTACCTAGAGCTAAAAATGCACTTGCAAGATTTGATGCTTGAACTGCAGTTAAATTTAAAACTTTCGCATTACCGCCGATACGACCGAGAACATTTACTATGTCATTAGCTTTTGATGCAGAATTGTTGCTTAAATGATTTATCGCATCGCCGAGCACGGTAACGCCTTTAATTCCGCCGCCGTACACATTCATAAGTTTCGCCATAGAATCACCTGCATCGTCTGCATTCATATCAAAAGCGGTACTCATTTTTGCGACGACAGTCGTAAAATCTATAATATCTTTTCGAGCGATTCCGAGCTGTCCGCCACTTGCCGAAATTTCGCCTAATTGTCCAACAACCAACGGTATCACATGCGTTAGACCCAACAACTCTTTTGAAAACTTTTTTACATCCTCCTCTCCTGAAAAATCTACAACTTTAGAAACATCTGCTATAGTGCTTTCAAAATCTATACTAGCCTTAATAGGAAGTACAATGGCACTTATAGCCGCTGTGGCACCAACCATTGCACTATTACTGATATCCCGAGCATTGTTTTTTGGAGTTTTTCGAATCTTGTCTTTTGGATTAGCAGGTTGGTTATTTGTATCTATTATCGGTGCTTTTTTATATGGAAATTCTTGTATAGGTTTATTTAGATTTTCATTTGTTTTTTTAGTCCAAAATGCAACTTGTTTCGCATCATGTTCAATCGCAGTCATATCTTTGCGAGCTTCTTTTAAACTATTTCGGCTTGTTAAAATATCTAACCTGATAGGATTAGCACTTATTTTAGCAGTCTGACTTCTAATATGTCCCAAGTGATTATCAAGTTGTTTTAGATTTCTATCAAGAAGAGAAAATTTCGTAGCACCTAAAATATTTACTTTATCAAGTTTTGTCGCATAAGTATGAATGTTTTTCATACTTGCTTGGAGAAATGACGAACCCTTTATACTTGGATTCCAAAACATGTTTAACGATATCGCACCAAGTTCAGCCATAAAATACCTTTGTAAAATCTATTTTTAAAATCCCAAACCCATCCGGAGAGTCACACTAAATTTAAATCGATATGTCACATTTTTGTTCAGCTACTGAAACACATTTGGGATTTTAAAAATATATTTAGAGTCGAGACGGAGATTTTCTCGACTCTTGGACACCTTACTTTTTTTAAACTTTTGCAGGAACCGTCGCAGGAACCGTATTGTTTTCTACAGGAGCATTCATAGCTTCAAGAAGTTTGTCTGACTCAACAAATCCTACATGAAAACCTGCTGGAGCAGTTCCCATAGTTCCGTTTGGAAGCTTGTACTTTCTCTCTGTATGTGGGCGAACTTCTAAAGTACCCAAACCGTTGAATTTAATGCTTGAACCTGCAACAAGTGCATTAAAAGCTAATTCAGATTGTTTGTCCATAATCTTATCTACTAGAGTTTTTGTAACCTCTACACCTTCTGCCGTAAGAGCCGCATGTACTGCTTCTCTTTGCTCTTTTTCGTTAAACGATTTGACTTTTTCCATGATAGATCCTTTTTTGATTTTTTTTACGGTTACCCAACCTACCTAAACAGGGCAGGACTGTTTTAACGATTTAAGCTCATCCACTCAAGCTTTTGTTTATGCTTTTTAATAGCTACATTGTAGTAATCAAACCACTCTCGTATCGATAATTGTTTTTGCTCTTTTACTGTTAAAAGAAAAAACTCGCTTACCAAAGAGTAGGCTTCAAGCTTAGTAGCCTTAGAGCCGCCAAGCCGAATTAAAAACCCTGCAATACTTCCATAATTTTGGAACTGTCTTTATTCGCCAAAGAAAGAGCTTCTTTATACTCAATCCCTGCACTTACGGATATCTGAACATATCCGCCTATTTTTTTATTTTTTTCGGTCTCATTCGTGATGATTTCATCATCAAAACCGTTTAACTCGTTTAGAGTCAGTTCGGTAACTTTTTTTGTCTCTTTACCGATTTGTATCTCTACAACTTCGCCAAAAGGATAAAGTCTCGAGAGAGTAACTTTTTTCTGACCGTATTCAATTTCTGTTTTTGCCATCTAGTGCCTCCTATAAATTTGAGTTAAAATCAGGTGCCATGTCGATGCCGCCTAAAATACATTTGTAAGGATTTCTGCTGTAAATGATGGTTGGAAGTCCATCAACGATCTCAGAGTACATGTCAACACGGATCTCAAACTCTCTTTTTACAGAATCGCCCTCTTTTATATCTCCGCTCATCTTTTGAAGCTGACCTTGAGCAGTAATGAGAAGAGGTTTGTCCTCTCCGCTTTCTCTAATGTTTCCTTTTAAAACGAAAGGTAATCCTGCACTCATGTGAGCAATATACTCAGCACCTAAGTTTTTGACTGCAATAGTCATTTTAGGTTGTTTTACTAGACCTGTACTCTCTTCGTTTACTATTTCAAACTCAAACGCTGGAGCTTTTGTTCCATCGTCTGTGTAACCAAATGTGTTTTTACCTGCTATCATAATTGATAGACCCGTGAGGTTTTGGCTTGGTTGCCCTAATCCGTTTTTAGTCATTTTTAAAACCCTTCTACCGTGTAGTATTCATTTGTTGCATAAGGTTGGATCACAATCGCTCTTACACCGACATTGTTACCTGCATCGTAATCCATATACAAGATACCTGCGGCGATTTCTGCACCGTTGTTTTTGTTAGACCACCAAACTTTAGCACCGATTGCTGCACCGGAGTTGATCGCTTTTAGAAGAAAAGCTTCCGCATCCGCTTTTGCAAGTGTAAGAACATCAGTTGTCGGGCGGTGCTTATGTTTTTTTAAAGATTTTTGCAGATTTTCATTTATAAGGTCGAAAAAACGAATCGTTTCAAGCTTGTTAAATCTTGCATCATCGCTCGGTGTTTCAAAGTTATAAAGACGATTTCCGTCGTCGTTTATGATTAGAGCACCGCCAGCGTTTACAATCTGATTAACATCGCATGTATCTTCGCCCTCTTCGTATGTGAGAGGAATTACACAACCCTCTACATCATAGATGAGTTTATTTGCATGGTCGAAAGCAGAACCGAACTCACCGAGCATCGCATCCCAATAAGCTATGTGACCTGCCACGACTGCTGAGTTAGGTTTAGTAACCGTTTTATCTTCAAAAACAGACCATACGACACGATAAAATGGAAATGCAAGATATCTCATAGAACCAAGCTCTTGAAGCTCTACTATGGCATCTGTTACATTATTTAGATTCATATCTACGATTGCTATCGTTTTAGTACCTGTTACAAAACTATCGAGTGCGTTTCTAACCGTATCATCATGCGAAAAATATGAAGCTATTGCGATTCTTACTTTTGCACCAAAAAGCGTTCTTGCTTTTTGCAAGTTTCCTACAGCTACGACAACTGCACTTTTTAACTCCGCATCGTCATAAAAGGTCTGAGGAGTTTTACCCTCGTGAGCATCGCCAATCTCTACTAAAGAGATAACAACGGGAGATTTTACATTTTGCATTTTGATATCCCATAGATCTTCTCTTATAGTTCCTTCTTGCTCTGCAAAAAACTCTAAAGCCTCATCAGCATTTCCAAATCTTAAAAGTTTAGATTGGCTCTCGTCCCCCAGTTTTGCCAAGATAGCTTCATCCATCTTTGCCAAAACTGCCGTGCCGACAAGACCTATCACGGTTGTACTCGTGATAATCGTCGCCGTTGCACTTTTGTTTTTTGTTGGTAATATTTTTATTCCGTTTGGCATAAGTACTCCTTAGTCAAATTTTGGAAACTCAGGATATACCGCTTCCCTATTCTCAGCTATAGCTTTTTTACCCTCTCCAATACAAAGGTAAGCCCATTCATTTTTAACCGCAACTTCTACAAGTTTTTCATACATCGGTTTAACAGCTCCGTCAACACCTGTTAGAATTTTGTTAAGTTTTTTACCTGTTAAAAAAGAACTTGCCATCGTTACGATTTGAGTTTCAACATCAGTTATACCACCAGCTTTTAACTTTGTTGTAAAGTTTTGAACCCACCCGTTATCTTGAGCTTGTTTCTTTTCTGAATACATCGAATAGATATGCTCTTCAATTGGCAGATAAGCGAGTTCCTGTTTAGCTATTTCCAATCTAGCTTTAAACTCGTCAGATACGAAGTCGGTATCTGTAGGTAAAAGTTCATCACTACCCAAAAGCAACGAAGCTGTTATATGGATTGGTAAAGTTGGAGTGTTGCCACTCTTACATTCATTTATTGCAATTTCTAAAATTGCACGATCACTCTCAACTGTGCATATTGCTAAATAAGCTGTTAATAATGTTATGTTTCTTTTATTCATTTTATGTCCCTACTTCTTCATCTTTAATGGATTCTTAATAACTTTAACCGTTTGAAAATTATTCTCTTGATGTTGAGAAACAATCAAGAATTCATTACTAGCACCACCAACTTTTACAGAAAGTTGAGAGTTATTTCCTGTCAACAAGCCACTATCAATTCCATCAATAATAGTCATTTCGTAAGTATCAGGATTGATGTGCATCGTAAATATCGCTCGTATTTGATAATTAAAAATTAGCCAAGTATCTTTAGCAACATTTGTGATATTTGCATTTGACCAATAAGGATAAAAATGATTAAGATCAAAGTTTATATCGTTCACTATGGTTCTGTTGTTGTAAGCGGCATATACACAAGCAATATAACCTGCTGAACCTCTTGTAATATTTAGTACTTTGCCATTAGATAGAACAAAGGCTACCATCTCACTGTCCCAACCTGAGATCTCATATTCAGCGCTAGATCCATCACTGTTAAATGCTCTCTCTTTGTAAGCATTGGCACTAGTTCTATAATGAACGATACCTGTTATACCTGCATTTGACACACCTTCTTGACCTATGAAGTGGGATGCATAACCTGTTGAAGTGTCTGAACTTGGGTTATGAACTTTTAAGCTCGGAGTGTCTCCACTATAGTTAATATGGATACTTCTCTGTTTTGAATCAGACTGATTGTAAGAGCTTCCATCCGCATAAAATCCGTTACCGTCTCCATCTAACATTCCGCCATACTGTCCATTGTTTTGATGGTAGTTTGGATCTGTTGAATAACCAACATCTACAACATTGTTGTTTTCATTAACACGACCATAGAAATAACCAAATTGATGTGAACTTTGACCCGGATACATGTTATGCCCATAAGCAAACAGTTTACCCGTGTTGTCAGCACTAAAGAATTGCGTCGTTGATATACCTGCACCTGAAGTGTTTAAGAACATTTGAGCAGGTTCTGAAACCGATAATTTACCGTTTCCGTCAATGCTAAAAGGTGTGAGAGTAGCTTCCGTACGACCACTACCATATAAAAGTTTAGCAATCGCGAAACGATTTTTAGCAACTTTAATTAGTGAACTGTAGGTTGAATTACCTTGTATACAACTCGCATCACGATTGAGTTTAATATTTTTAGAACTCAATATTGTAAAATTAGTTATATTATTTGGAGATGTTGTAACAACTTCATCTTTAATACTTTTTACTATCGCATCCGCTTCAGTTTTAAAATCTGCGATAACCTGCTCTATATCTAAGTTTTGTAACTTTTGTTCCATCTCAGCAGTTATCTCTTGACTTTTAACCGTTAATGCTTCGATATTTTTATTTGACACAGATCTGAGAATATTGATCGTTTCATCAACATCCAATATAGCTATCTCTTTTTTAAGTAGTGCGATACTGTCATCAGTTTCATGTGCCAACCTAACCGAATAATCCTCGGCTTTTTTTTCTAGTAAAAGAACAGCACCGTCATATCTTTTTAAAAGTTCCGTTGCTTGCTCTATTAAATTTTCTAACATCTTAGACATCTAAAATCCCTTTTTTTATTAATTTATTTTCAAGTTGAAAGACTTTTGTAGTCAGTGCTTCGATAGCACTGATATACAAACCGTTCATCTCCCCAAGTGTTATGTATTCATCTTTTTTAAATACCACCTCTCCAGCCTTACCGCCAACCGTAAGTTTTACGGTCTGCTCGCCACCTACGCCTTTTACAAACTGAATAGCAGGCGTTTCTATGTCAGCAATAACCTTATCTTCATCACTAAGCAGTTTTACCCATTTATTCCACACTGTAAAATGCTCTTCTTTTGGTATCAATGCAGAGACCGTAAGGACTCCGTCGCTATCAAAATAAATCGAATGCACCGTGTCGGTAAAATAGATCTCGCCATTTTCATCGGCAAGTGCGAATTTAGTTATTTTTTCAAACAACTCTTTTTTTAGCAGTTCAACACCCTCGCTGTTAGGCACTGCTGTTAAAACACCCATGTAACTCCTCCTCTTATGTTTAAATTTACATTTGCCTCATTTTTAAAGATGAGTTCGTTATCAAGATTTACATCCATTACACCTCCGAATCCTGTATTTATATTTATCTCACTTTGAAGATTTTGATATGCATCATTTTCTAGTTTTACGGCTGTAGAAACACCGTGTGAAATTTCAAAAGCACACATTGATATATGTGTTTTTAGCTCGTTTGTTAAGGCGATATTTGAGATTGATGCTGAGAGCAGGGACAAATCTACTGAAGCTCTGCCTGTAAATTCAAAATCATTTTTTAGATTGATATCTTGCACCAAAGCCGATGTGTAACCGACATGTCCTGCGGATTGTATCTTTAGAGTAAAAGCATCTAATTTGCTTCTGACATTTTTTGCATTGTTGATCAATCTTGTAGAAAGGGAAAATAGCCTATCATCGTAAATCAGTGATGTGTCGTTTTTCAGATTTACATCTACATTGAACATCCCTCTTTTGAGATTTTCTTTATCGTCAAACCACTCTACAAGCTTTGCATCATCAAAACATACATTTATGGCATCTTCAACCGCACCTACGGTTCCGACTGATTTTTTTGTAAAAGTGCTTAGATATAATCTTGCTTCGCTCTCAAGCATATTTTCAATATTTGCACCTTTTAAAAGTGCTATATGCTCTAAAAGTGAACTATTACAACTTAGAGGATTTACATACAACTCTTTAAAAGAGAGAGTTGATTTTGAGTCTATCAGTGATGCGAACTGTTGGTCTGCTAATGTTGAGTTATTTGGTAATAAATTCATAGTGCAGCTTGTTTATATGTAAAAT
This sequence comes from uncultured Helicobacteraceae bacterium, assembly GCA_903903705.1. Classification (GTDB taxonomy): domain Bacteria; phylum Campylobacterota; class Campylobacteria; order Campylobacterales; family Sulfurimonadaceae; genus Sulfurimonas. The sequence goes on along the minus strand of CAIUZU010000236.1, from coordinate 8,568 downwards.
CAAAAGAAGCTATTTTGATTACTTGTTTGTTTGAAACTTTTATGTCCTCAAACTCGCTATCTACTTTATAAACACCGTCTATGTGACACTTTCGTATAAAATCACTTTTGACAAAATTTTGACCTATAAAAAAAGAATCTTTGAAATTTGCTTTTATTTTACTGTCTATCTCAACCTGTTTCAACAAATCAAACAGTTCTATGGTCGCACTCAAATCAACATACACTATCTCTGCAGGTGCTACAGTTAGATTGTCGCCAAGAGGTCTGGTGTATTTTTCGTTACAAGCTTGATACACTTTATCTATCATCACATCATCAACAATATCAAAAGAGGCAAGATATATATTTACATCCAGCGGCTCATTATCATCGGGAATGGAAATATCGCTTATCCTGCTGTCTGCACTATATGCAAAATATTTATAAGCTTCGACACTGCCTGCAGTTGAATGTTTATCGTTTGAAGCTATGATCCTAAGTCTATATCTATCATCACTTTCGGCATCCGCACCGTTTTTAAAAATATCAAGCTGTTTGATATCCACTGCAAAAGTCAGTTCGGTAACTAAATGTTCGGTTTTGATATCGCTTTGCGTAACATACTCTTCTAGTTCTGCTCTTACGATAACACTTAAACTACCTGCTTTTATGAGAATACTATTAACGGTGTGAGCTTTGTATCCATCATCTTTACTATTTAATATCAATCCTGCAGGTATCGTTAAATCTTCATGCGATGGAGCTAAGAGTTTAAACTCAAAATTCGTATATGGATACTCGCCTTTATCTCTAAAGATACCAACCGAACTACCAAGATGATCCAAATCGACACCTGTAGCAGTCGTTACTAAAAACTGTTTAACCGTCTCTTTTTTGTCTGCTTGATTGTGGATTTGTCTTAGTGTCAAAACTCTTAGTTTTTTCATATATGAGTCTGACTCAAGAGGAAGCCATTCGCTACCGAGTATCTCTTTTGCAAGCTCTATATTTTCGTGCAAAAGCTCATCAAAACTTTTGATTTTAAAAGCTGTAGGTTCTTGTAGAAGAGAGAGTTTTTTTTCTAAATCGTTATACATTTACGACACCTTCTAATGTGTAGTATCCAAAACTTACGATAAAAGATATACTGCCCTCGGCTACATTGCTATCATCAACAACGGCACTTTTAAACTCTAACCTCGGGTCGTGCTTGCATGCATCTTTTAAACATCTCTTAAAATCTATGATCCAAGAATTATTAAATGGTTTGTGCTTTAGCTTTGGCAAAATAGTTCCGTACTCTGGATTTCCTATCACGCTTCCTTTTAAAGTTGTCAATGCATCTACAAAACTATCCTCTGCAGTAACTGCATATCCGTCGAGTTTAGACGATAAAGTGCTATGCGTAATTTCTATCATTTTATAGTCCGTTTGGTGCTGAAGTATTCGCACCGCCACCGTAATGATTACCTGCGTTTTGAGGATGATTATGAGTTTTGGAGATATCTATACCGTCATGAGAGATTTTACCGCCTACAAATTTTGTATGAGCGGCTTTGATGGTTAAAATGTTTGCTTCAAGTGTTAGATCACACGGAGTTTTAAAGTCAATTTTTTTAGTTTTTGTGTTGTGTGTAAAAACTGTTTCATCTTCAAATATAAAAACAAGAGTGTCTTCGTCTGCTTTGTCGGGAAGTGGGATATCTTTATAGGTTAGATTTCTATCTACAAATCCATCTTCATTATTTCCAAATGGGTTAAAAACTATAACTTGATCATTAATTCTTACGGGAGTATGTATCGTTAAAAACGAGGATGCTTGAGTCTTAACAGGAAGCCAATTTGTAACTCTCTCATCAACACTAACTTTTACTTCAAGCTTTTTACCTGCTTTGTCGGTTGTGTATCTGAACTCAGTTATCTTGCCGTACTGTATCATTTGTTGTCTCTTTTTAACAAATCTAACAGACGTTCTTGACCTAAGTGCATTTTATCTATTTTGTTGACTACGCCTATGTAACACTCTTTAGTATTTGCTCGCTCAATTTCTAAAGTTTCATTTAAAATACCAACTATTTCTTTGTGTTGTTTTTGACTTTCTTGATACATCAAAACGAATTTCTCTTGATTGTCTGTAGTTTTTTGAAGAGCATCAGAAAGTTGCTCATCACTTTTTTTATCTTTGAGGATTTGGAACAACAAAACGCTTGAGATTAGCATCAGCAACACAATGGTTACTCCAAGTACACCGTACTGAAAATAGACATCAACCGTTTTTTCAAAAATTCTTTCTGACATTATGAACCTAAATTTTGATTTTGAAGATAAATTTTATTAAATGTTGGGTGGATTATTCAATGTGGTTTTTTTGTTATAATCTGATAAATATATGGTACAAGGGAATGTTATGGCTAAGTTAAAAAAATGGTTGATGTATTTAGTTGTAGGCTTTTTTGCTCTTGGAATATTGGGAAGCTTACTGCCTCAAGAGCAACAAACACCTGTTAAAAAAGAGTTGATAGAGCCAACGAGTCATAAAAAAGAAAAAATTGACATAGAGAAAATGACTCTTAAAAATTATAAAGTGCAAGATGAAAAAACACAAATTTTGCTAAGTGAGGTTTTTATAAAATCAAACAAATGGGATGAAAAACTAAAAGACAGTTATAAAAACTGTATGGATGAATTTACAAGAACAAAAAATGAAGACCTATATTTTAGTGAAGTTATACAATGGTGTAATAAAAAATTAGAGTTGCCAAGAGAAGAACCGCTTGTAACAGTCAATAAACTCAATAATGTATCAGATGTTATGGAGCAGTGGGGAGGTAATTACGATATAAAAACTATATCTAATAATAGTGTAGTTTTATATATTAAATATCACTCCATTGATGAGTCTGAGTGGATAAAAGCAGATATACACAGAGCTTTCATTGATACAGTTTATCAAACATTTTTATATACTGATTTTAAAACCGTTACAATAGAAATAGTACCTACAAATATAGATAATCCATCTCAAACGAAAGTTTCTTACAAAGGGTCTGTTAAAAAAGAAGATGCTATAAAAGTTATGAAAAATACTTTATCGGTAAGCGATATCAAAGAGTTATATAAAATAGGTGGTTCATCCAATAGAAAATTTGACCAAGCAAGATACAATGATCAAGGCGGAATTACGCTTAATGTTTTTTTTCAAGAGCTGTCAAAAGTAGCTTATTGAGTCACAATCTTTGTGCCAGGGAAAGTCACAAAAAAAAGCATTACCGGAGAGCCATGCTTTTGCTCTGCAGCTAAGACACGCTTTTTTTTTAAACTAGTCCAAGAGCAGGCATAAGATCGTTATTCTCTTCTATACGAAGCATACGAACATCTTTTACACAAGCCGTAAACCATGGATATTTTTTTGCTAGTTGTTGAATCGTAAGAACGCAAGTTACTGCAGTTATTTTATCATTTCCAAAATATACGCTTCCTTGTTGCCAAGCAAAATTATTGGCTTCCATGAACTTGCGAATATCTCCATAAGCATTAGTGCTTGAATCATTGTGGTATTGGTCGCCTAAGCAATTTGTGTCTATATCGAATGTTACTGCATACATATTTTTTCCTTTGTGAAAGTATAACACTTTTATACTAACTCTTTAAAATTCTACCTACTACAATTCCAAGTATATCAAGACACTCCTGACTCTCAAAACTTTTGATGATCTCATCGCTATAGCCTTTATTACATGATGATATAACTATATCACCATTGCTTCTAAAAGACAGATTTTTAACCATTATGCCGTTAATGGTTCGAATAATATATTTACCATCACTAAGATGATACTGTCCGTCCTCGATAGGATGAAACAAAACCATATCATCATCATCAACATACGGTTTCATGCTGTCACCTTTAACGGTTAGAGCTATGATCGTTTGATTTGCGTATTTTGGTTTTATGGATAAATTGTCTATATAAACATAATCATTTACAGCAAATCTATCAATCATACCTGTACTACCTGCACCGACATAACCATCTAAAAGAGGAATTTTCAAGGTATGCTCTACAATCATTTTCAATGATGGAGCTTCTTTGCTTATTATTTTATTTATTGTTTCTTTGCTATCGTCGAACAAAAACTGCTCAGGTATATTCAATATATCGGCTATTGCGGTTATAACTTCTAATTTTGGACTTACATCTCGTTCCCAAGATTGAACATTACTTTTTTTATAGTCTCTATCGATAAGAATATTATTTATTTTAGCCGCTAATTGTTCTTGTGTAAGCCCTTTTAAGCCTCTATATTTTTTTAAATTATCGTTAAACACAATATAACTCCTTGAATGTATAATTATATTATACATAGGAATAATTTAATTATTCGCAATGAGCATTATTTAGCTTTAATGATTTTTAAGTATAAATTAATTATACTCGCAAGCATGAATGAAAATTATATAAAAATAATTAAAAGCATTTCCCCACTTGAATTAGCCGAAGTTGCTCAAGTAACTCGGGATATGGCTCAAAAATATAAAAGCGGTTATTCAGTGCCTACACTTAAAAAAGCGGTTTTAATTGAAGACGCTTTAGGCATTCCTGCTAGAACTTGGGTACAAGTTCAAGAACTAAAGGAAAATAACAAATAATGTACACAACCTCAGATATAGCCTTTTTTTTAGGAACTGAACGAAGTAATGTCAACTATTACATTCGTAAGGGGTATTTAAAAGCGACTATGTTTGAAGGCAACTATGAGATAACAGAACAAGACTATCACTCTTTTAGAGATGAATACTACGATACGGATAAAAGAAATTCCGCACGAGGAATCAATAAAAAATTATCTCAAGAGCAGGTTGCTCTTTTAGCTTTTGTTATATCAGATCTGCAAAATAGCGACATATCGCTAGAAAGTTTTAAACAAAAGTACAAAAAAGATACAGAACTTATTCCACAGTTCAATGAGTATCTTATCTACAAAAGAGATATGTGCATTAGGTATGATAACCATAAAAAAGGTTACAGATATCAAAAGTTGGCAAATGAATACGGACTGTCTCTTAGAAGTATTCAAGAGATAATTAACCAAAATAAAAAGAGTGAATTTCAAGAAAAGGAGTATTTTTTTAATTTTAAATAGCTTTGCGAATGTATTACTTTTAAACATATATTAAGCCCTTATGTAATAGCATACTGAATATTTATTTATGGAGTTTCTTAAAATGGACGAGAATTTAGATTACACAACACCAAGAGATATGAGTTTATTTCCGCTTGAGTATAAAAAACAGAAAATTACACATACTTTAAGTGCTGATGTACTACATGATTTTGATGTATTTTGTAAAAAAAATAGATTGAATAAATCTTTAACAATTCAAGTTTTAATAGAGAATTTTCTTAAGAATAATATGATGAGATAATAAAGTAAGAAAGGGTAAATTTTAGTTTACCCTTAATGGCTACAAGCCGTTCGTGGTTGTTCGTATTGTAGCTATTTAAAACTAAAAAAACAATAAAATTAAATGAGCAATAATATGAACAAAGAACCTACTGTCGACCAGTTAAAACAATCTCTTGATATCGTAACAGTAGCCGAAATGTACGGCGAACTTATTAAGAACGGTGCGAATTATAAATATAAAAATGACTCAAGCATCGTCATAAATCCTGCAAAACAAATTTTTAGTAACTTCAACGGAGACATTACAGGCGGTTCAGTTCTTGACCTTGTTATGTATTTTGAAAAACTTGATACAAAAGCAGGTATAGATAGACTAAAAGAGTTAAGCTCACTTGATACTTACACGGTTGACCCTGCTCTACAGATAAAAAGAAAAGAGGAAGCTGAGTCAAAAAAGGTTATTGACTTTCAAAAGCTCGGTTATATAGGATCTTTAGAGCTTAAAGCAGTGGGTTCTAAGAAACCTGTTGAACATCTTGATAAAAATAATAATCTCATAGAATTATTGGTGTTAAAAGAGTTTTCAAAACTATTTGAAACGACAAAATTACCTGCAGAATATAAAAGAAAAATTGATTATCTTTTTACTCATATTTTAGGTTGGAACGATTTCTTTAAATGTTTAAGCATTATACTAAAAGACGATACAAACAAAATAGTTGACATAATTGCATACAGACCAAATAAACCAGAGAACTACGACAAATGGGACAACCCAAAATACATTTATAAAAACTCGCACAATAGAGGCGATAATTTCCTTTACCCTTTTAAAAAAGAAGTTGAAACAATTTTAAATAAGTCAGATGCCGATAAGTTTTTGATAGTCGGAGAGGGCATAAAAAATGGTTTAAATGCTCTTATTTATTCAGTACCCTTTATCACTCTTGAGAGTTCATCAAACAAGATAAGTGATAGTTTAATAGCATATATTAGAGGCTACCACGAAAGAGGATACAGCATCGTTGGAATGTTTGACGGAGACAAGGCAGGAGCTAAAGCTCATGAGAGTTTTGTATCTCAATCAGGTCTGCAGATCAATAACTTTTTAGATTTTAATAGTGGTCTTGATTTTGTGGATTATCTACAATCTGGAGAGAGCAAATGAGTACCGTGACAGAGCAGCAAAACAATAATGTGACGCAACAGGCTAACTCTATTACTTCAAAAATTCAGGCTATAAAAGAGAGTGCAAAAAAAAGTTTAACGCCGAGTGATGATTATTTTGATGAAGTGCCTAAATACCTTGTAGATGTGAATCAAATCCGAGAAGAAAATAAACTTCATAATGACAATAAATCATCTTTAATATTTAATGCGTTTTTAGAAGAAAAAAAAGAGATTGAAAAAAGATATGAGGGATCTGCAAAATTAGATGAAAAATTAAGCGAGCTGGAGGCGGCTTATTTTAAATATGCCAAAAAAAACGCTTCTTATGATAGACTCGGGAAAGCTACTCTTTTCTATGATGCTATCACTGATATGTATGTGAGAATATCAAGGTATGTGGATATCGATAAAGACGGTGTAGAGCATGACCGCATCAGAACTGATAGATTCAAACCTGCAACTATAAATAAATACATCGACCTTGAGTCTAAAAAACTTGCAGGCGTACATATAGACACAAAACTTAGAACTACTATACTAAGAAATTTTAAACCGTATATCAAAGAATTTGCACCTTTAAAACCTGCATTTTACGGAGAGTTTTTCAATACTTATAAGCCAAATGGTTTTTTAGATGTACATGTAAAAAATATTTTAAACATTGAAAAATTTGTAGAAATATCAATGCCGCAGAGATATCCAATAATCAATGCACTGCTTGAGAACATAGCTCCATATATAGATGAGAGGGTATTTTTGCTGAATTGGCTCAGTACGATTTTAAATACAGCGAAAAAGACGAAAACTGCAATTATTCTTAAAGGTATCCAAAGAACGGGTAAAGGTGTATTTGCATCTAAAATCATAGAATATGCGATGCATGAGAGTAATTGTTTTGTAGCTACAAATGCAAACCTATCAGACAACTTTAATAGTTATCTTGAAGATAAGTTATTTATTACATTTGATGAAGTCAAAGGCGACTTTCACAAAGATAAAGATATTGCAAATAAAATCAAGCTCATAGTGTCAGAAGAAAATATCTCAATTAGAACAATGCATACAAATCCTTACATGATAAGATTTACGGCTAACTGTATCTTTTTAAGTAATGAGGATTTACCAATCCCAATGGATCAAAGCGACGAGCGTTTATCAGTAATAGAGACTAAATCAAAAACACTGTTTCAAGTAGCTCAGGGTATGAGTTTAGATCTAACAGGATTTATAGAGCTATTAGAAAAAGAGCGTGATGCTTTTTTGGTTCACTTGAAAATGTGCAAGTTTAATAAACAATTAGCCATGTCAACTATTCAAAATAAAACTAAAAAAGCTATTCAAGATGCAACTTCTACTACTCAAGCAGTTCTCAAGACAGCATTTAGAAGTCAAGATGTCGAAACTATAGATGAGATACTTGAAGAAGCTATTCAAGATGCCCAAGATATCATACTAATCAAGTCAGAAATTGAGAGTTTGATAAATGGAGAGTCTGGTACTTTAAAAACTAAAAAATCAACTCCATTTCCTGCTACAAATATAATTATGAAAACTATGTTCATGGAAGAGTTCAAAGCAGGTCTATTGTCAAATACAAGTCTTAAATGGTTCAGTGTTGTTACAAATATCGAGCACATTCTAAAAAGCGATCCAAAATTTGGTAACTTCTGGAATTTAGTATTAAATCAAGCCACCCTAATCAAGCTCAAGTGGGAAGAAAATAGACACATTGACGGAGTCATGAAGTTGATTGAACTTACTCAGAGTGAAAAATTTAGACAAATCAACCAACATGAAGAATTAAAAACATTCTATTTTAATCAAAAAACTTTCGTATTTACAGGTAAAAAAACTGCTGAAGAGATGATAGAGGATATTTTTTAAACAAAATATTCTCAGAAACACTAAAGAGACTCAGAAACACTAAAAAACACTACAGAAACGGTACAGAAACGGTACAGAAACACTAGAAAAACACTACAAAATCCCTTAATATAGGGGAAAAACAC
>CAIUZU010000235.1 GCA_903903705.1 uncultured Helicobacteraceae bacterium | reverse complement strand
CATCTCTCATCTGCAAAAGGGCTTATAACCCTATCTGACTCAATATCTGACAATATCGCTCTTATAGCATCTGTAAGACTTTTTGAAAAAGAACATTCTCTTCCAAGACCTTATTATGTGATCTCTTCTGCCGAGAGTGCAAGTGATGTAGAGAAGCTAAAAAAACTTGGAGCAGATACCGTCGTCTCTCCTACAAAACTGACTGCTCAAAGAGTAAGTGCGATGGCGGCTCGTCCGGATATGGAAAATTTGCTTGAAGAGTTTTTATATAAAAGCGATAATCCTCTTGACATGGAAGAGATAGAAGTGCCAAAATATAGCTGGGCAGTTCTTAAAAAACTTAGAGAGACACACATACGAGAGATAACCAATACATCCGTTGTCGGTATTACAAAAAAAGACGGTAAGTTTTCAGCTATGCCAAAGGGTGATGTTTTGATAACTAGTGAGTGTAAACTTCTTGTTATAGGGACGCAAAAAGGTATCGGTGTGACAAAAGAATTATTAAGAAGAAGAGATAAACCTAAGGAGCTGAAATTTGTATAATATAATATATTCAAGTGGCGGAGTTTGCGCAAGTGCTGGATTTTTCGCTGATGGCGTGAGTGCCGGTCTTAAAAAAGAGAATGCTAAAGATATGGCGTTTATCTATAGTGAAGATGAGTGTGAAGTCGCTTCTGTTTTTACTACAAACAAGATGACGGCAGCACCTATTAGACATTTTCGTCAGATGGGTGATGTTAAAACAAACTTTATAGTTATAAACTCCAAAAATGCAAATGCGATGACTGGCGCAGCTGGAATTGAAGATATAAAAGAGGTGCTTTCTCATTGCCAATCAAATGTTAAAAACCCTATTATGAGTTCAACAGGTGTTATCGGCGTTCGTCTTCCAAAAGCTAAAATTATAGACGGAATGAAACTTTTTGATTTGAGTAAACGAGACTCAAGCAGTGCATCAAAAGCCATAATGACAACTGATACATTTCCTAAAGAGATAGCTTTTAAGGTTATGCTTGAAGATGGAAGCAGTTTTAACATCGGAGCGATAGCAAAAGGTGCGGGTATGATAAATCCTGCCATGGCAACGATGCTCTGCTTTATAACAACCGATGCAAAAGTTACAAAGCCAGAGATGCAAGAGACATTGGGTGAGGTTGTAAAGACTACTTTTAACGCTATTAGCGTTGACGGCGATACTTCAACAAACGATACGGTTTTGGTTTTGGCAAACGGCAGAAGCGGGGCTTATGAAAAAGAGGCATTTAAAGAAGCACTCTTTAAAGTTATGCACTTTTTGGCACTAGAGATGGTTAGAGACGGCGAGGGTGCTACGAAGTTAGTAACTTATAAAGTAACGGGTGCAAAAGATGATAGAGAAGCTGAAATTGCCGCAAAAGCGTTATCTGATTCGCTTTTAGTAAAAACTGCGCTTTTCGGAGAAGATCCAAATTGGGGAAGAATTGCTTCAACAATAGGTGCTAGCGGAGTAGAAGCGTATGAAGAGAAGCTAAAGATCTTATTTGACAACCTTTGCGTTTATGACAGAGGAGAGATTCTCTTTGATGCTGAGATGGAGAAAAAGTGTGCCGTTATCATGCAGCACCAAAAATTTACTATTGCCTGTGATTTAGGTATCGGCGAGGGTAGTTTTAAAGCATACGGTTGTGATTTAGGTCATGAGTATGTAAAAATAAATGCAGATTACAGAACGTAAGACTCCCAATTTTCATCTTTTTTTTATTAGGTATAGGGTTAAAATGTTAAATAATAAAAAAGGTACTATATGTCTTATTTAGCTCCTGCTGAGTTTGTTACTAAAATGGTTGATTCTGGAGAATCAAAAGTTTATATGTCTACTAAAGATACTCTTATTCGAGCTTTTATGGCGGGTGCTATTTTAGGGCTTGCTGCCGTATTTGCCATTATGGTTGCATTGCAGACCGGTTCACAGCTAATCGGTGCAATGTTATTTCCGGTAGGTTTTATCATGTTGTACCTTATGGAATTTGATCTCTTAACAGGGGTATTTGTTTTAGTACCGCTTGCTTTATTGGATAAAAGAAAGGGCGTAACTGTCTCTCAAGTTCTTAGAAACTGGGGATTAGTGTTTATCGGTAATTTTGCCGGAGCGTTAATTGTTGCGTTTATGATCTCTTTTGTCCTTACCTATGGATACTCCATTGATCCGGGGGCAATTGGAAACAAAATCGCAACTATCGGTGAATCTAGGACTTTGGGCTACAAAGAGCACGGAGTGGCAGGATGGTTTACGATTTTTATTCGCGGAATGTTATGTAATTGGATGGTTTCTATGGGCGTGGTAGGTGCCATGGTTTCTACTGCAGTTAGCGGCAAGGCTATAGCGATGTGGATGCCGATTATGCTCTTCTTTTATATGGGTTTTGAACACTCGATAGTAAATATGTTTTTATTCCCTTTTTCAATGATTATGGGCGGAGATTTTACCGTAATGGATTATATAATTTGGAATGAGATACCGACAGTACTGGGAAATTTGGTTGGCGGTTTGGCATTTACAGGTTTGACGTTATATGTTACGCATGTTAAAACAGGCGTGAAGAGAAAGTTGGATTAATTCAGCTTCGGCAAGTGCCATTTTTTTTGATATGCCACAAGTCTTAGCGTTATGCTAAAGAGCGCTGTGACTATTATGCTAAATTCGTTTATAGCACCAAAATACTGTAACACTCCTAAGATAAGAGCAACGATAACCGCAATAGAACCATAAAAATCGCTGATTAAAACAGTCGGGACTTGATTTATCATAATATCTCTTGTGACTCCGCCGCCTACAGCGGTAATAAAACTAAGAATAACTACGCCGAAAAAATTATAATCCGCATTTATCGCTAAAAGAGCACCGGTTATGCTAAAAGCGACAAGTCCGATAGTATCACTCATAACAAAAAGCCATTTTTGCTCAATGGAATCTTTTTTATAAATTTTTAGAATATAAACTAAAAATATAGTAATAATGAGTGTTGAAGCCGGGTAGAGCGAGGTAAAAGCAAAAGGGGCAGAGTTAAGAATAGCATCTCGTATTATACCGCCTCCAAGGGCGGTAAGGGTTGATGCGATTAGTATTCCCAAAATGTCTAAATCATTTTTAATGGCAATCAAAAAACCGCTTATAGAGAATGCGATGATGCCTATGATATCTGCAAATATAAAATACTCAGGCATCAGCTGTTTTTACTCTTGATAGTGAGATTTGAACTCTACATATCTTGAGGCAGAAGCATAAAGTTCTTTAACCTCTTCATCGCTAAGTTCTCTGATGACCTTTGCAGGGCTTCCCATGATAAGAGAGCGTGGAGGGAAAACTTTATTTTTTGTTACAAGTGCACCTGCACCTACGATAGACTCTTTTCCAATAATCGCACCGTCAAGTATGGTAGCACTCATACCGATAAGACAAGCATCTTCTATGGTGCATCCATGAAGCATAACACGGTGTCCGATTGTTACATCGTTGCCGATAATTGTCGGGTGTCCGTCGCTTCTGTCATCTTTTTTATGATGCGTCACATGTACCATACTTAGATCTTGAATGCTTACTCTGTCGCCTATTTTGATATAGTGAACATCGCCTCTGACAACTGTTCCAAACCAGATGGAACAATCCTTTCCGCATGTAACATCTCCGATAACATCCGCAGATGCCGCTATCCATGTTCCATTACCGATTTTTGGACTCATGTTTTTGAAACTATATATCATTTTTTTCCTCCTCGGTAAATATGCGAGATGTAAGCTGCTCAACAGAACTTGCACTCTCTTTTGAAATAGCTTTTGTTATTTTATTTACATAGTCTTCTAAATGCTTATGGTTGTTGATATTTTTGACTCCGTCGCTTTTTACTTTAATGTATGAGCCGTCACTCTGAAGTTCATGAGCAAGAGAGTTGTCGGCACATTGAAGCTGCAGTATCTGCAAGATTTTTTCTCTAGCCTTATCATCTTTGATTGCAGTTAATAGTTCTATGCGTCTTGTAAGATTTCTAGGCATCCAATCGGCACTAGAGATATATACTTTTGCCTCATCGTTTTTAAAGTAAAATGCTCTTGCATGTTCAAGATATTTTCCAAGTATGGAGATAACTCTAATATTTTCGCTTACTCCCTCAATCCCCGGTTTTAGGCAGCAAATACCGCGAACAATAAGATCTATTTTAACGCCTGCCTGACTTGCTTTATAAAGAGCACGGATTACGTCATCATCAACAAGAGAGTTTAGTTTTGCAATGATACGCCCGTTTTCTCCACGTCTAGCCTCATTTTGAATAAGTGATAAAATTTTCGGTTTTACCTGTGATGGTGACATGTAGAGTTCGTTTAGCTTGCCTTTTTTGCTAAAACCTGTTAAAAAGTGAAAAAAGCGGGTCATGTCGCTTGTTATCTCATCTTTGCTTGTAAGATAGCTCATATCCGTATAAATCTTTGAGGTTGCAGGATTGTAGTTTCCGGTTCCTATGTGTGCATACTGCTTGAGTTTGCCATTTTTCTTTCTTGTAATAAGCGTTGCTTTTGCATGGACTTTAAACCCTTTGATGCCATATATAACATGTGCACCTGCTTTTTCAAGAGCTTTTGCCCAGATGAGGTTATTTTCTTCATCATATCTTGCCTTTAGCTCAACCATAACAGTTACCTGTTTGCCGGATTCGCTTGCATTCATAAGAGATTTAACTATAGGTGAATCAGTTCCTGAACGATAAAGTGTCATTTTTATAGAGACGACATCGGGATCTTTTGCAGCATTTTGGATAAGTTGTACTACCGGCTCGAAACTCTCGTATGGGTGATAGAGTAGAACATCCTGTTTCTCTAACGTGGCAAAAATATTTTCGCTGCTCTCTAGCGGCGGAAGAGTTCTTGTTTTAAACGGCTCGGTTAGAAGATGGGCAAACTGCTTGTTTGAGACTATCTGCCAAAGACTTGAGAGATTTAAAAATGTATGGAATGTAAAAATATCGTCTTTGTAGACATTTGTGTGGCGGTTAAAAAAGTTGATGATTTCATCATCTCCGTCACTTCCTACTTCAAGACGAACCATAGCACCTTTTCTACGAAGTTTTAGTCCCTCTTCAAGTATCTCTAAAAAGTCGTCAGCTTCCTCCTCTTCAATCTCCATGTCCGCATTTCTAGTTACCCTGAAAGATGCATATTTTATAAGGGTATATCCCGGGAAAAGTTCATCTACATGTTCGGCTACAAGGCTCTCTATAGGCATGTAAACACCGTGATCAAGCTCTATAAATCTCTCTAAAACCCTTGGAACGCGGATAATTCCAAATCTCTCTATGGCTGCATTGTCACTGTCTCTTAGTTTTACGATAAGCCCGAAACTAAGATTGTTTAAGTGTGGAAAAGGGTGCGTTGCATCAACGGCAATAGGAATAATTACGGGGTAGATATTCTCTCTAAAATATTTATTAAGATGACTTTTTTGATGCTGATTTACCTCATGGTAAGATTTTATGCTGATACCCTCAGCTTCTAGCTTTTTGAGTATTCCGTTCATGCAGTGTTCAACAACCTGCTGCTCTTGATGAAGATATTTTCTTATCTCTCGAAGCTGTTGCAGAGGCGTTAGTTTATCGGCACTAGATACGATAATACCGGCTGTAAAGAGTTTTTTAAGTCCGGCTATCCTTATCATATAAAATTCATCTAAGTTCGTTCCGTAAATAGCTAAAAATTTTAGTCTCTCTAGTAGCGGCAGCGACTCAT
>CAIUZU010000234.1 GCA_903903705.1 uncultured Helicobacteraceae bacterium | reverse complement strand
AGTTAAAAGCATAATTGGGTAAAATTCGGCACAATTTTATACTTTTTATTTAAGGAACAGTATGTTTGAAGTAGTTATCGGTCTAGAAGTTCATGTTCAACTCAACACAAAAACTAAACTTTTTTGCTCATGCCCGACAAGTTTTAATCACAAACAAAATACAAATACATGTCCAACTTGTTTAGCACTCCCTGGAGCGTTGCCTGTTTTAAACAAAGAGGTTCTTCATAAATCTGTAATGCTTGGAACGGCTATTGATGCAACTATAAATCAAACATCATATTTCGATAGAAAAAGCTACTTTTATCCGGATAGCCCTTCGGCTTATCAGATTACTCAGCTCTATACTCCGGTAGTTGAGCATGGAAAACTTCGTATCGACTTTGAAGACGGCAGCCATAAAACTATTCGAATTAACCGTGCCCATATTGAAGCAGATGCCGGTAAAAATATACATGACGGAGCTATCTCTAAAGTTGACTTAAACCGTGCAGGAACGCCGCTTTTAGAGATAGTGAGCGAGCCTGACATGAGAAGTGCCGAAGAGGCGATTTTGTATCTTAAAAAACTTCACTCAATTATCCGCTATCTGGACATTGGCGATGCAAATATGCAAGAAGGATCATTCCGAGTTGACGTAAACGTCTCTATCCGTCCAAAAGGCGATGAGAAGCTCTACACTCGTGTTGAGATAAAAAATATTAACAGTTTTAGATTTATCCAAAAAGCGATAGAACTTGAAGTTGCTCGTCAAGTAGAGGCTTGGGAAGATGGCGTTTATAACAAAGAGATAGTTCAAGAGACTCGTCTTTTTGACCAAGTCAAGCAAGAGACTCGCTCTATGAGAGGTAAAGAGGAAGCGGCTGATTATCGTTATTTTCCGGAACCTGACTTGCTTAAAGCGGTTGTAACAGATGCTATGATGGCTGAATTTAGTAAGATTCCTGAGCTTCCGGATGAGAAGATGGAACGTTTTATAAAAGATTACGGCATGAGCGAATACAACGCTATGGTTGTTACTTCATCGGTTGAGATGGCACACTTTTTTGAATCTATGATGGAAGAGGGCATCAGTGCGAAAAATGCTCTTACATGGCTGACTGTTGAACTTCAGGGCAGATTTAAGGGAGATGTAAATATTACAAACTCTCCGGTAAATGCAAAAACAATGGGGCTTTTAGTAAAAAGAATTGAGGACGGCACGATAAGCGGAAAAGCTGCTAAAGAGGTTCTTGACTATATGATGGAAAAGGGCGGAGATGTTGATGGTGCGATTGACAAGCTTGGACTTAAACAAGTTAGCGATACCGGAGCATTAGAGGCAATTTGCGATACTGTCATAGCTGCAAACGGCGATAAAGTGGCTGAGTATAAAAGCGGTAAAGATAAACTTTTTGGCTTCTTTGTCGGGCAGGTTATGAAAGAGTCAAAAGGCAGTGCAAATCCACAGAGTGTCAACGATATACTCAAAGAGAAGCTTGGATAGATGAATTTTTTTAGTCGTCTTGTTGTTGACTTAGCATATTTTCTAAATACTTCAGATGGCTATCAGCGAAAAAAACTATTT
>CAIUZU010000233.1 GCA_903903705.1 uncultured Helicobacteraceae bacterium | reverse complement strand
GATTTTGAGATTAGACAAAGCGGCTATACAAGTTTGGTTTTTGAAGAGCTTTCGGAAATTCTGTTAAACTACAACCTCAGAGACTCACAAATCCTAAGTTCAGGCAGTTACTGGGATTCGAATGTTGAGATAGATATACTCACAATCACAAAAGATGAAAAAATATATGTAGCAGAGTGCAAATGGACAAACCACAAAGTAAACAAAAGCGAGTGGCATAGAGTGGTTGAGAAGTGCCAAAAGCTCCAAATTGAGCCGACTCAAATTGTTATATTTTCAAAAAGAGGATTTTCAAAAGAGCTGACAAAAGATCAGGGCAAAAAGCTGGCACTTTACTGTTCAAAGGATTTTGAAGCACTTTTGAAAAACGTAAAAAGGGACGAAAGAGCCGAGAGACTTTTTGAGAAATAAGAATTAACTGACTATACGAAGTGCCGAGTAAGCCTCTTGAAGCAGTTGAAATTTTTGAGTGTAGTGCTTTATCATGTGCGGTGCTTCTTGCAGAATCTTATCCGGATGGTACGCCTTAGCCAATCTTTTATAGCTATCTTTTAGAGCATCTTGACTCGCTCCGATTGGGCATTGTAAAACTGTATAAAAATGGTTTTTTTGAACATCATCTTCATCCCTGCAAAGAGTTCCAAAACTGAAATTTGCAAAGTCGCTGTAGAGTTTGCTGATGAAACGCTCATTATAGCTGTAACTGATTTGATAATGCAGAACATGGCGTTTATTTAGAGCTTTTTCCAGTCTCGCTTTTGCTCCATAATCAGATACATCAAGCACCAAAGATGTATCGGTTCCTCTCTCAACATAGACTTCAAGCTGAGAACGAAGATAGCTTAAAACCCAAGAGTTGGGATATTCAAGCGAAATAAGTACCGTATCACTGTTGTAGGCATAAAGATTTACTTTGACATTTTGCGGTTCTTCATCTCTGTTTAGTTCGACACGGATTGGCTGATTTCCAAATTTTAGCATTGAACGTAAGAAAAATTCATGAGAAAAGTCGTGTTTTGCGGCATGAAACTGGCTTAGTTCTTTTATAAACTCTTCTCTAGCTTCACTTAGAGTTTCGTTTCTAAATACCAGTACGGCTTTTTCCAAAAAAAGCATACCTCTCGAGTGATTGCTTAAAAAATCCCTCATCCACTGAGTATTTAATGTATCAAAGTCGGTAGTAACGAGAATAAGATTATTTCTTAGTACAATCTCCATAAACATAACCTCTTTTGGACTGTTTTGCTATTTAAAGCAATAACAGTTCCAATCTTTTATGTCAATAAGAAAGTTTATTTTATTAAAATGATAAAGCGGCAGAGAGTGCGGTTGCTATCTCAGGAGAGACATAGCCTTTTGCATAGTTTAGGATTATAGGGGCAAACTGAGAAACCATAGAAGGGTTCATTCCTAATGCTTCAAACTGGTTTGCAACACTTGCTCCGCTTAGCAATGAAGCTGTAGAGCCGCTGCCTAAAATATCGCCTAATCCCGGAGTCTGTTTTGTCAACTCTGAATATTGCGAAGGCTGCATTTTGTTTTTTGCGCTATTTAAAAGCACTGCCGTTCCGCCGATTGCCTGAGTTGGCGTAACACCTAAAGAAGAGCTTAAAGAACTTACAAGAGAGTTGTTTTGTACAGTCGGGGTTTGTGCCAAATTACCTGCTACAATCGGTGCGGCAGACTTTAACATTGATCCCATATCAAGTGCGACTAAATGTGTACTCAACAAACCTATAGCTAAAAATACTGAAATTGCAATTTTTTTCATATCTTTCCTTTTGTATCTATTTCCTAGATTATAACAGATATTTAGTTGCTGGTATTACAAATATTCCCATACGCTTTTGGTTGTCTATCTCTTATAAGTCCCCAATAGTGTCTCTGTTTTTGGTTATCTTCTATATCAAACTCTGCATAGACTATCTCCTCTTTATCTCTTGAGGCTTCTGCGATTTTTGCACCAGTGTAGTCGGTTATAAAAGATGAGCCGTAAAAATTCAGACTGCATGTAGCACCTTTTTCTTCCCCAATGCGGTTTGCAACTACAACCGGAACTGTGTTTGTAGCGGCATGCCCCATTTGAACTCTCTGCCAGTGCTCTTTTGAATCAAGGTGAATCTCAGGCTCGCTTCCGATTGCAGTCGGGTAGAAGATAATCTCCGCACCCATAAGCGTGAGTGCCCTTGCGGTTTCACAAAACCACTGATCCCAGCAGATACCGACACCTATTTTAGCGTAAGCGGTGTCATATACTTTAAAGCCTGTATTTCCCGGTTTAAAGTAGAACTTCTCCTCATACCCTGGACCATCCGGGATATGCGTTTTGCGGTAGCTATCCATCACTTCGCCATCAGCATCCGCAACGACTAAAGAGTTAAAATAACCCTCGTCGCTCTTCTCAAAATAGCTGATTAAGATAACTGCATGTAACTCTTTTGCAAGGTTGCTAAATCGTTCTATGAGTTTATTGCCCTCTCTAGGAGTTGCCCATGAAAAATATTTTTCATCCATATCTTTGCAAAAGTAGTAACCCTCAAAGAGTTCCGGTAAAAGTATGATTTGTGCGCCGTTTTTTGAAGCTTCTCTTGCTAATGCCTCTGCTTTATCGACATTTGAGACTTTATCTTCGCTCATACTCATCTGAATTGCACTTACTTTAACCATGTTCTTCTCCACTAAGCAAGCTTAGCTTTTTCAAGTTTTTTTCTCTCAACTTTCATACGATCTTGAAACTTTTTACTTCTATCTTTTGCAAAAACCTGCATATCTTCTATCTCATCCATCTCATCTACGATTTCAACACCCAAAAGTGTCTCTATCGCATCCTCAAGAGTAACAACACCTACCGTTTGCCCATAGTTGTCATACACTATAAAAAGGTGTGTTTTTCGTTTTACAAACTGGTCTATCAGATTTGGAACAGGAAGATTTTCAGAAACCATATGCACTTCATGAGAGATACTCTCTAAAGTAATATTGTCATTATCTTCATTGCTCTCTTCAAGAATGCGCTGATTAAAAACAATACCGACGACATCATCAAGCGTTTCTCTAAAAATAGGTATACGCGAGTGAATATACATACGGTCATCTTCAATAGCTTCTTCAATCGTTGTCGTTGCAGAAAGAGCGAAAACAACACTTCTTGGAGTCATAATATCTTTTGCTTTTATGTTTTTGAGCTTTAAAAGATTTTCAATAAGGTCACTCTCTTTAGTAAGAATAGTTCCCTCTTTCTCACCCAAAGCAACAACTGCCATAATTTCAT
>CAIUZU010000232.1 GCA_903903705.1 uncultured Helicobacteraceae bacterium | reverse complement strand
GTATCCTCACTTATTAAAATTTACTTTCTGGCACTAAGTATAAGATTCTATTATTAAAATTTATTTAAACTAAAATTGTCTATTGAATAAATAAATAAGTTAAAAAATGGTTTAATACTTATTATTAATTTTTAATCACAAAAATGAGATTTTTATATGAAAAAAGCCATCTACAAACCCACCAACCAAAACACTATCATCATAAACGAGTTTGACGCATACTGTGAGATACTGCTAGAGGGCGAATATGTCAATGTTCTTAGAAGCGACATAGAGTTTTTTGAGCCACAAGCAAAAAGCTCTTTGCTCAAAGAAAGAAAAGAAAATATTTTTTTAAACTCCCAAAACAGCCGTATTTTGATATCGGATGAAGTAGGTCTTGGAAAAACCATAGAAGCAGTGCAAGGCTTAAAGGTAACACAAAGAGTAATATTTATATAATACCGAAAAGGAGTATTTATGCACACTATAACACTTAAAACTGACAACAATTTTTTTACTATGATTAATGAAATGGCAGCGAATTTTGGCACTTCAAGAAGCGAACTTATCAGAAATGCCGTCATAAACTACAAAGAAACTTTAGAAAAAGAGAAGCTGAAACAACAGATAAAAAAGGCATCGTTTAATGTGCGCAATGAATCTATAAAAATAGCAAATGAGTTTGAAGATACACTAACTGATGGGCTTGGCAATGCTTAAAAAAGGTGAAATTTACCTAGCAAATCTCAACCCCAAAAAAGGAAATGAAGTCGGTAAGCTCCGCCCGATTTTAGTGTATCAGACTGATATGTTAAACGAGATAGCACATTCTACAACTACGATTTTACCCTTATCTACATATCTTATCGATGAGAGCTATCCTTTAAGATTTAGAGTAGAAAAAAGAGACAAACTTGACTCTTCTAGCGAAATACTGTGTGATCAAATAAGAACGATAGACAATCAAAGAATCATAAATGAAAAACTTACCGCTCTAAGTGATGATGAGATGGAGCAAATCGATAAGCAGATGCAGATTATGTTGGGGATGGTGTGATGTTAGTAGCAGGAGAGAGAGTCATAAAATGAGCCAAATGATTATTTATCAAAATGAAAACGGTGATATAAAAGTAGATGTACGGTTTGAAGACAACTCTATGTGGCTATCTCAAGCACAAATTTGTGAGCTTTTTGGTAAGGCAAAAGCAACTATCAGCGAACATATCAAAAATATTTTTGATGAATGTGAGTTAAGTTCAGATTCAACTGTTCGGAAATTCCGAACAGTTCAAGTCGAAGGAAATAGAGAAGTTTCAAGAGATGTTGAATACTACAATCTTGATATGATTATCGCTGTTGGGTTTCGTGTTAAATCTGCTCAAGGTACAAAGTTTAGGATTTGGGCAACGGGGAAATTAAATGAGTACATTACGAAAGGTTTTGTGCTTAATGATGAGAGATTTAAAAGTGGCTCAAATATGAACTATTTTGATGAACTCCAAAAACGACTAAGAGAAATACGATTGTCTGAGAGATTTTTTTATCAAAAAATCAAAGATATTTATATGACAAGCATAGACTACAATCCAAAAGATGAAAAAACGATAGAGTTTTTTAAAATCATCCAAAACAAACTTCTTTGGGCAGTATC
>CAIUZU010000231.1 GCA_903903705.1 uncultured Helicobacteraceae bacterium | reverse complement strand
TTTGAAAGTTATGTGACAAATAAAGACAATGGAACCGGAATAGGGCTGTTTATAGCAAAAACTATCATTATGCAAAAGTTTAACGGGAAAATAGAAGCTTACAACGACAAAGATGGTGCAGTATTTGAAATAAAGTTTAATTAAAGGTTTTTTAGGTTCTTTATCTTTTTGTTTTGAAAAAAAAGGTAGAATCTAATCTTTAAAATAATCTAACGGTTGGAAATGAAAAGATTAACGAAACAAGAGGCTCTAGAACTGATAAGAAATGCAGATCTAAAAGAGCTTGGGCGTATGGCGACGGCACGCAAAAAAGAGCTTCATCCTGATAACATTACTACTTTTGTGGTTGATAGAAATATCAACTATACTAACATTTGTTGGGTGGACTGCAAGTTTTGCGCATTTTACAGACATGAAAAAGATGCAGATGCTTATGTTTTAACATTTGACGAGATTGATGCAAAGATAGACGAGTTGCTTGAGATCGGCGGAACACAGATACTTTTTCAAGGCGGAGTGCATCCAAAACTAAAGATTGAGTGGTATGAAGATCTTGTAGAGCATATTCACACAAAATATCCCACAATTACCATACATGGGTTTTCTTCCATAGAGATAGACTTTATCGCCAAAGTTTCCCATATAAGCATTGAAGAAACTTTAGAGAGGCTGCACGCAAAAGGTTTGGCTTCCATTCCCGGAGCAGGGGCGGAAATACTCTCCGACAAAGTTCGTGACATCATCGCACCCAAAAAAATCGATAGCGAAGTTTGGGTGGATATACATAGAAAAGCCCACAAACTAGGCATTATGTCCACGGCTACTATGATGTATGGAACTATTGAGAGTGATGAAGATATCGTAGATCATTTTGAGATGATAAGAAAGCTTCAGGACGAAACGCACGGTTTTAGAGCTTTTATCATGTGGAGTTTTCAAAGCGAAAATACCGAACTTTTACGCCTCTTCCCTGACATGGAAAAACCATCATCCAACCGCTATCTAAGGCTTCTTGCAGTTGCAAGGCTTTATCTTGATAATGTTCCAAATATCCAAAGTTCATGGGTAACGCAAGGTCCTTACATCGGGCAGATGGCACTTATGTTTGGCGCAAATGACTTGGGTTCAACCATGATGGAAGAGAATGTTGTAAGCTCTGCCGGAGCAGCGTACAAAATGGCGAAGAGTGAAATGGTGCATCTCATAAGAGATATAGGCGAGATTCCTGCTGTTCGCAATACGGCTTATGAAATTTTAGAGAAATTTGCATAGATGAAGAAAATAGTTTTAATATTACTCGTTTTAGGAAATATAATAATGGCAGCAACAATAGATAAGATAGAAGTAAACGGAGTAAATATTCCGGTTATTTTTGAACAAGATAAAAGATTGCCTCTTGTAACAATGCAGTTTATTTTTAAAAACAGCGGAAGTGTAGCAGATACGACAAAAGCCGGCTTGGCAAAATTCAGTGCTAAAGTTATGAATGAGGGAACAAAAGAGCTTGGTTCAAGTGCTTTTGCCGAAGCACTTGAGGGCAGGGCGATACATATAGCCGCTTCAACGGGAGTAGAGACATTTGTGATGGAGCTTGGGTGTTTAAAAGAGGAGTTTGCCCAAGGACTTAAATATTTTGATATGCTCTTAAGGGATCCAAATTTTACGCAAGAGAGCATAACTAAAATCAAAACTACAACATTGGGTTCTCTTGCAAATAAAGAGAATGATTTTGACTATATTGCTTCAAATGAGTTGAAGGGACTTCTTTTTGAGGGGAACGTTTTATCAAAACCCTCTTCAGGAACGATAGAGAGTGTAAAGAGCATTGAACTTGATGATGTGAAAAAGTTTATAGATCAAAATATTGTTACGTCAAAACTGATTGTGGTTGTCGGTGGAGATATTGAGTTGCAAGATATAAAAGATAAAGTATCTAAAATTATAAAGTCTATGCCTAAGGGTGAAAACGGTGAAATTAAAAATTATGAAGTTACCAAAGAGCCAAAAGAGAAGATAATTAAAAAAGAGACCGAGCAGGCTTATATATATTTTGGTTCTCCGTATCATGTGAGTGTCGATTCTAAAGATAACTATAAAGCCAGAGTTGCTACTTTTATCTTAGGTGCAGGCGGTTTTGGCTCAAGGCTTATGGAAGAGGTGAGGGTTAAGCGAGGACTTGCTTACTCAGCTTATGCAAAAGTAGATATCACCAAATCTAGCAGTTACATGAACGGATATTTGCAAACAAAACTGGAGTCTCTTGATGAAGCTAAAAAAACAGTTAAAGAAGTTGTGGCAAATTTTGTAAAAAAAGGTGTTACGAAAGATGAACTTGAACAGACAAAAAAGTTTTTGCTAGGAAGCGAGCCTTTAAGGGTCGAGACGATGAGTCAGAGACTAAACAGAACTTTTATGGAGTACTATAAAGGTCAGGAGCTAGGCTTTTCTTTAAAAGAGTTGGAGCTTATCAAAGAGTTAAAACTACAAGATTTAAACGAGTTTATAAAATCTCATAAAGAGATCTTAGAGATGAGTTTTGCGATAGTTACCAAGTAAATATTGCAAAACGTCATATTTTTTATATACGGTTCATAAAAATAGATAGTATTAGATACTAAGGATTTAATATGAACGCAACAAAAGAGCAAATAGAAAAGTTTAAAAAACTAGGTATCGCAAGTTACTGTGAACTTGCTCTTTTCGTTCCCTTTGCTTATGAAGACTTACGGCTTCATGATAAACTTCAAACACATGCCATGCAGCTTATAGACGCTACCGTAGAGTCTGTTTATAGGGGTGCAAACTCTCTTCAAGTCACATTTTTCGCCCACAACTTCGGACATACTATAACTGGTGTGCTTTTCCATCCAAAACCCTACATGATGCATCAGTTTAA
>CAIUZU010000230.1 GCA_903903705.1 uncultured Helicobacteraceae bacterium | reverse complement strand
TTATCTACAAGTTTGTGCATAAACGGTTCGCTAAACCCTAAAAGATATCCATGTCTAACGGCTCTTCTTAAGATACGACGAAGAACATAGCCACGCCCCTCGTTTGAGAAGTTTACGCCCTGAGCGAGTAAAAAGAGTACAGTTCTTATATGGTCGGCTATAACACGGTAAGATGCACCTGTTGCGTAAACATACTCTTTACCTATAAGTTCTTGGACTTTTTTGATAATCGGCATAAAAAGAGATGAAGAGTAGTTGCTTGTAACGCCCTCGCTGATTGCGACAACACGCTCTAGCCCCATACCTGTGTCGATAGATGGTTTTGGAAGAGAAGTCAATGTACCATCGCTACTTCTCTCATACTGCATAAATACAAGATTCCAGATCTCTAAAAATCTGTCACCGTCTCCGCCCATATAATCTTCAGATCCGCTAAAACTCTCTGCACCTTGGTCAAAAAATATTTCGCTACATGGTCCGCATGGTCCGGTATCGCCCATCTGCCAGAAGTTATCTTTATCGCCTAGACGCATGATTCTATCAAGACTTACATGTTTTTGCCAAAGTAGCTCGGCCTCATCGTCACTCTCATGAACGGTTACCCAAAGTTTCTCTTTTGGAAATTTCATAACCTCGGTTATAAACTCCCATGCATAGTCAATCGCATCTTCTTTGAAGTAGTTGCCGAAGCTAAAATTGCCAAGCATCTCAAAAAAAGTGTGGTGTCTTGCAGTGTAACCTACATTTTCAAGGTCATTATGCTTTCCGCCTGCACGAATACATGTCTGACATGAAGTTGCACGCGGATTGTGAGGAGCCGGTACTTCGCCTGTAAAAATCGACTTAAAAGGCACCATGCCTGCATTGTTAAAAAGCAGCGAGGCATCATCAGGAACAAGCGGAGCGCTTGCTACTCTATCATGGTTTTTTGACTCAAAAAATCTTAAAAACTCTTCTCTAATATCCATAAGCGTATCTCTTATTATAAAAATTGCGCGATTATATCTAAAAATCGTGATATAAGTGTTTAAAAGACACAAGCATCTCTTTTAGTTACAATGAAGCACTTTTAACAGATTACGACACTCTTTATCTCGCTCATCTCTTCGATAGCAAATCGTGGACCTTCTCGTCCTACACCGCTAAGCTTCACTCCACCGTATGGCTGAATATCAAAACGCAAAGTCGGCATATCGTTAATAACGACTCCACCTGCATCAAGCTCATAAATCGCTCTTTTTGTGAGAGCTAAATCATTTGTAAAGATTGAGAACTGCAGACCGTAAGGTGAATTATTTATCTTTGCTGCCGCTTCATCAAAACTATCTACTTTTATAAGCGAAACTATCGGGGCAAAAACCTCTTCGCAGACAATCGCCATATCATCACGAACATCCGCCATTACACATGGATAGAAGATTTTTCCATCTTTTTGCGGAGCGAGCATAGGCACTGCACCCTCTTTTATGGCACTCTCTACCCAGTTCATAGCCCTAATGCACGCTTCATCATTGATAAGCGGACCCATAAAAGTATCATCGTTATATGGAGAGCCGACAATGAGTTTTTTACTCTCATGTGCCATCTTTGCCGCAAACTCATCATAAACTTTCGCATTGACATATATACGCTGAAGAGAGATGCAAACCTGACCGGAATTTACAAAAGCACCCAACGCACATCTTTGGGATGCGAGATCTAGATCTGCACTCTCGTCTATGTAAGTTGCCGCATTTCCGCCAAGCTCTAGAGATATTTTTTTTATCCCTGCACTTCTTGCGATTATATTTCCTACAGTTACACTTCCCGTAAAACTTATGACCCTTGGAATATCGCTTGTTACTAACGCATTTCCAACCTCTGCATCTCCGTAAACTACGCTTAGGGCATCTTTAATGGCATATTTGCTCTGGATAAAAAGTTTTGCAAATTTATAGGCAGTTAATGGGGCTTCAGGAGTCGGTTTAAGCACAACTGCATTTCCGGCAACCAAAGCAGGAGCCAGTTTATGTGCGACTAGGTTTAGCGGAAAATTAAACGGAGTTATCGCTACGACAACACCTGAAGGCTCTCTTACAAAATAGGAGAT
>CAIUZU010000229.1 GCA_903903705.1 uncultured Helicobacteraceae bacterium | reverse complement strand
TAATGTTTGCAACCCTTTTAAACGTTGAAAATGATTCGCTAAATCCTTCACTATTTACCATAGCTTCCAATGCCTCTATCTTTTTACCCAAGGAGAGCAATTCTCTCTCGCCTGAAGCAAGCACTGCTTCTACGATAGATGGGTTTACTTTGAAATATTGTCTAAGTCTTTCTAAAAAGAATGATTCTAGTTTTGAAATGTCAAACTCTGCATAATCTTTGCTTAGCAAAGCCAAAGTTTTAACTATGTCAAACTCAAAATTATGCTCTTTTGTTATTCTTATAAGCCCGTTTACGGCACGGCGGAGTGCAAACGGATCTCGTGATCCCGTAGGGATTTGATTTATGCTAAAGAGTCCTATAAGGGTATCTAGCTTCAAACTCATCGCAACGATGGCACTAATCGGCGTTGAAGGAAGCTCACTCTCCTCGCCGTTTGGCAGATACTGCTCTTTTATCGCAATTGCAACCTCTTCGCTCTCGCCGGCTTCTTTAGCATAGTAGTAACCCATAAGCCCTTGAAGCTCCGTAAACTCATATACCATCTCACTCATAAGATCTGCTTTTGCAAGAGACACTGCACGCTCTAGCGTCTCTTTGCTTGAGCCGTTTGGTCTATAAATTTCAAAAAGAGTATTTGCAATTTTTTTCTCTCGTTCTATCTTGTTGGCAACAGTTCCAAGACCGTTCATAAATACGACTTTTTCCAGTCCATCCGTACTAAGTCCCTTTTTCAAATCATTATTGTAAAAGAAAAGTGCATCCGATAAACGAGGACGCAGAACTCTCTCATTACCTTCTATAACTTTAGAAAAATCATCCGTAAATGCGTTTGAAACCACAACAAACTTATTTATTAACTTGCCATCTTTAAAGACCGGAAAATATCTTTGGTGCTCTTTCATAGAGGTAATAATAACTTCAGGAGGAAGTTTTAAAAACTCCACGTCAAAAGAGCCTAATATTGCAGTTGGATGTTCAGTAATAGCTACAACTTCATTTAGCAGATCTTCATCACGCTCTATAGTGATAGAGTTCTCTTTTTCAAGCATAGAAAAGTTACTTAAAATATTCTCTCGTCTAATCTCAGGAAAAAGTGTTACACCACCATCTTTTAAGAGTTCAAAATACTCTTTTGCGCCGCTGATTTGCAGTGAATTGAAATTGCTGATACGGTGAACAAACGTCTGCTTTGCAGATTTAATGCCAAAGAGTTCAACATCTACAAGTTCATCCCCAAATAGAATATTTACCCAGCGGATAGGACGAATGAAACTCTCGCTCAAACTTCCCCATCTCATAGATTTGCCAAAATCTAAAGATTTAATCCATGTCTCAATAATAGTTCCCATAAGCTCAATCGACGGCTTTCCTTTAAGCTCTTTTTTGAAGTAAAGAACTTCTTTTCCGCCTTTTAGTGCAGAGCCGATTTCATCTATAGAGACACCACATTTTTTTGCAAATCCCTCAGCAGCAGGCGTAGGTTTACCCTCTTTGTATGCCATCTCCAAAGGTGCACCGAAAAACTCTTCACTAGAGTCATCTTGGTATCAACCTTGTCAAAAAAGCGGATGTCGCCGGCTTGCTGGACACGGTTGTCGCGGACGCGGAAAGAAAGCAGTACGGCTTTCTTGATCCACTGATGGGTAACCCAGTCGCCGTTGATTTTTTCGGCGACGCGTAGGGCACCGGTATCGAGCATGCCAACCACTTGGTTGATGGCGGCAATGGTGTCGATCGGGGATTGCGGGGAGAGCTCGCTGCGGTTTTCCCAGAGTGCGTCAATGGCGGCTTCGAGTGGATGAGTCATGTGTGTTCTCTCTGTTTAAAGTTGTTGGGCAAATTGACGGATGCGCTGGGT
>CAIUZU010000228.1 GCA_903903705.1 uncultured Helicobacteraceae bacterium | reverse complement strand
TTGCCAAAGATAGGGCATATATAGATACTATTTTTTCACCGAAAGAGGATTACTTCACAAGTGATGGAAAAATAAACTCTCTTAAAGTAATTAAAACTCTTAAGGAAAACGGTATTTTAAATCTTTTCTTTAAAAAGCCTCGCGATATTAATATAACTTTTAAAACTCAAGGTGAGCCTCAATTTTTTGTAAAAATCATGAGTGATTCCCTGCAAAACGTCGGCTACTATAGATATGTGACAAGCGAGTCGACTCTAAGTGCGTCAGAGTTTGTGTGGAAAATAAGCTTAACTTCAGAGTATGCGGCAGATCCGCTTGTTCTTAGTCAGGAATTAAAAAAAAGCAATTGTGAGATTATTGATATAATAAGAGAAAATGAGACCGACTGGGCGTATGTTGTAGATATGAAAAATGCCAGACTTGATGTAAGTGTACTTGAAAATGCTCAAGAACATAGGTTAAAAAGATCTCTTTATGCATATTGGGTTGATGTTTCAAAAATAGATAAGTTGCAAATATCAAGTTCTGCTAGAAATGATTGGTATCCATATATTGCCTATTATGATAAATTCTTAAGGCTTATAAGAGTTGAAAAAACAGATGAAAAAACAACGAATATATCGCTTCATAGCGGGCAGGGTACACATTATATAAAAATTTCTGATATTTATACTCTTAAAAATATAAAAGACGATCTGGTTTTAATGCCAACATCTAAAAAATCAGAGTAATTCTATTTTTTTTTTTGATAGAATACCGCTAATTATTTAAGCAGGATTATTGATGTTTGACGAGATACAATTTGATAGAATGAAAAGATTGCCGAAGTATGTTTTTGCCGAGGTAAATGAGCTTAAAATGGCTGAGCGTAGAGCTGGTGTGGATGTTATAGATTTCTCTATGGGAAATCCCGACGGAGACACTCCTGAGCATATTAGAGAGAAGCTTATCGAGTCTGCCCAAAAAACAAAAACACATGGATATTCTGTTTCAAAAGGTATCCCAAAACTTTTGATTGCAATTGCCGATTGGTACAAGAGAAGATATGACTGTGATTTAGATCCATCAACAGAGTGTGTCGCTACAATGGGTTCTAAAGAAGGGTATGCTCACCTAGCATACGCTATTACAAATCCGGGTGATGTGGCTATCGTTCCAGATCCGACCTACCCGATTCATGAGTACTCTTTCATTTTAGCAGGCGGAAATGTCGCTAAATTCGGAATCGAGTTTGATGAGGATTATAAACTTAACGAAGATAAATTTTTTGAAGATTTAGAGAGAGTTTTTAAAGAGAGTTCACCAAAACCGAAATACGTTCTGGTTAATTTTCCTCACAACCCTACAACTGCAACCGTAACTCAGGATTTTTATGTTCGTCTTGTTGCTATGGCAAAAGAGAAAAGATTTTATGTTATTAGCGATATTGCATACGGAGATATAACTTTTGACGGCTATGTAACACCGTCAATTATGAGTGTACCGGGGGCAAAAGATGTGGCGGTTGAGAGTTTTACGCTCTCTAAAAGTTACAATATGGCAGGCTGGCGTGTCGGTTTCTTTGTAGGCAATAAAAAACTAATCGGGGCGCTTCAAAAGATTAAATCATGGCTTGATTATGGAATGTTTACTCCAATTCAAGTTGCAGCAACGATTGCTCTTAACGGAGATCAGCAGTGTGTTCAAGATATTACAGATAAATATAACCACCGTCAAGAAGTTTTATTGGAAGCGTTTGATAGAGCCGGGTGGCATATACGAAAAAATCAGGCAAGCATGTTCGTTTGGGCGAAACTGCCTGATTACTGTGCACATTTGGGTTCACTTGAGTTCTCAAAAAGACTTCTCAAAGAGGCTGGTGTTGCAGTTGCTCCGGGAATCGGTTTTGGAGTATACGGAGATGAATATGTTCGTATAGCACTTATTGAAAATGACAACAGAATCCGTCAGGCGGCTAGAAATATTAAAGAGTTTTTAAAACAATTTCAAGACGAAAACAAATAACATGATTAAAGTCGGAATCATCGGTGTAGGTACTGTCGGAGCAAGTGTCGTAAATATTTTAAAAGACAATGCTGCTGTTATTTCTGCAAGAGCAGGTGTTGATATAGTAGCCAAGAGCGGTGTTGTAAAGAATCTAAATAAAAAAAGAGATTTAGATATAAAGCTTAGCGATAATGTTAATGATGTTTTAAATGATAGTGAAATTGATATAGTTGTAGAGCTTATGGGTGGTGTTGATGAGGCATTTGAAGTCGTAAAACGTGCACTTAGAAGTGGTAAAGCAGTTGTCACGGCAAATAAAGCGCTCTTGGCATACCACCGTTATGAACTTCAAGAGATTGCAAAAGATATCGCTTTTGAGTATGAAGCAAGTGTTGCAGGCGGTATTCCTATCATAAATGCTCTTCGTGATGGTCTATCTGCAAATCATATAGAGTCGATTATGGGTATCTTAAACGGTACATGTAACTACATGATGACTAAAATGACAAACGAAGGTGTCGCTTATGATGCTGTTTTGAAAGAGGCTCAAGAGCTTGGATATGCTGAAGCTGATCCTACTTTTGATGTCGGCGGATACGATGCTGCACATAAACTTCTTATCCTCTCAAGTATCGCCTATGGAATTGATGCAAAACCTGAGGACATTCTCATAGAGGGGATACAAAATATCTCTCAAGACGATATCGCATTCGCAAAAGAGTTTGGTTATGTTATAAAACTTTTGGGAATTGCGAAAAAAGATAAAAATGAGGTTGAGCTTAGAGTTCATGCGTCTTTAATCAAAAAAGAGGCAATGATAGCAAAAATCGACGGTGTCATGAACGGTATCAGCGTAGTAGGCGATAAAGTAGGCGAGACGCTTTACTACGGCGCAGGTGCAGGCGGAAATGCAACTGCAAGCGCAGTTGTTGCAAACATCATAGATATAGCAAGAAGCGGGAAAAGTAAGCCGATGTTAGGCTTTGACAAGCCTATGGAAGCTGGACTTACTCTAAAACCGATACAAAATATAGAGTCAAAATATTACCTTCGAACAAATGTTTCGGATAAGATTGGCGTGTTGGCACGTATTACTAAAATTTTTGAAGAAAATAATATCTCGATAGAAACTATACTCCAACGCCCCTCATCAAACGGAAGCGTAAATCTGCTTATTTCTACTCATATCGCATTTGAGAGAGATATTCAAGCTCTTATCTCTTCTCTTGAGAAGTTAGAATTTGTAAACTTTAAGCCCGTAATGATTAGGATAGTGTAAAAAGAATTGAGAATCTTAATCACCGGTGCAAGCAGCGGAATAGGGCGAGAACTTGCGAAACTCTACGCTACAAAAGATAACGAGCTTATATTGTTAGCCCGTAGAGAAGATAGACTTCAAGAATTACAATCTCAACTTTTAAAAGCAAAAAGCGTTGAAATAGTCGTAGCCGATGTCGGTGAGTTTGATACACTGCAAGAAAAAATAAGAGATATCGGTGCTGTTGATATGGTGATTCTCAATGCCGGCATATCTTTAGGGCACTCTTTAGAGATGACTCCTTTTAAAGATTTTAAAAAACTCTATGATGTAAATCTGCTCTCAAATCATGCTATTTTAGAAATTTTACTGCCTCATTTTAAATCTCAAGGTAGCGGCAAAATAGTTTTTATCTCTTCACTTGCTTCGCTATTTTCCATGCCTAGTTCAAAAGCTTACAGCTCCTCAAAAAGAGCCTTAAATGCCTATGCCGAGGCGATAAGATATAAGTGTAAACCTTATGGAATAAAAGTTATAAATATACTTCCCGGATTTATAAAAAGTGAATTAACCGACAAAAACAGCTTTCACATGCCGTTTTTGCTAAGCACTGGAGACGGGGCAGAAATCATCAAAAGAGCGATAGATAAAAATAAAAAATTCTATCCGTTTCCAAAAAGATTTTACTTTTTTATACTTCTTTTTAGGCTTTTTCCTGACTTTATAAAGCAGAAGATAATAAAATCTGTGTTATGACTTTTAAGAGACAAAAGTGTAAAATTACCAAATTTAAATACGCTTATCGGACAAAATAGAGTCCTATAGCATCAAAAATCAATAAATGGCAGATTGCATGGAAAACACAAAGACGATAGATAGCGTTTGTACCTATTGCGGTGTCGGTTGCGACATTGCCGCACATGTCAAAGATAATAAGATTATAAAGATTTTCGCTCATCCCGACGGTGTAGTTTCTCAAGGAAAACTTTGCGTTAAAGGGAAGTACGGATTTGATTTTGTAGACTCAAAAGAGCGACTTCGCATACCAAGAATTAAAAAAAGTTTTTTAGAAAAAAATCCTGCCATAAAAGATGTAATTGCCTCATCTTTGGTTGAACTTGATGATGTTTGGTTTGAGTGTGATTTAGACTCTGCTACAACTGCCTCAGCGATGAAACTTCAGGATATTCATACTAGATTCGGTCGAAAAAGCATAGCTTCCATAGGAGGGGCGAGAACTTCATGTGAGAGCGTCTACCTTTTTCAAAAATTTACTCGTCATACGCTGGGCTCACCGCATGTAGACAACTGTGCGAGAGTCTGTCACTCTCCGTCTCTTAAAGGAATGCGAACGACTATCGGCGAAGGTGCGGCGACAAATCCGTATAACGACATCTACAACTGCGAATTTATGATTGTTATCGGATCTAACACCATAGAAGCACATCCTATTATCGCAAATCGCATTGTAGAAGTAGCGGTAAAGCATGATAACATGGCTGTATTTGACGTAAGAGAAATCAAGCTTCATAAATTTGCAAAATATAAAGCTATTATGCCCTATGAAGCGAATCTTCTGGTCTTAAATATGCTTGCATACGTCATTATAACCGAAGAGCTTTACAGTGATAGTTTTATAGCTGAGAGAACAAAAGGCTTTGATGAGTTTAAAGAGAAAATTTTAAATGATCCATACGCTAATCCAAAATATTTTGAAAGTATTGAGGGGTATGAGTATCTAGGAAAGATGATTCCAAAGATTGCCAGAGAGTATGCTCTTAAAAAGTCTATGATATTTTGGGGTCTGGGAATTACGGAACATATAGACGGCTCTTATGCTGTTATGGCGATAACCCATCTGGCTCTAATGACTGGAAATATCGGAAAAAGCGGGGCAGGATTAATGCCGCTAAGAGGGCAGAATAATGTTCAGGGCGCATGTGACATGGGAATGCTTCCGTACTACGATCCCGACTACCAAACGCCTACAGAGATTGGTTTGATGACACCGCAACTTGTGGATAAGATGCTTGATGGCGATATAAAAGCTGTTCTAAATATGGGTGAGGATCTGATGCATATCCATCCAAATATAAACAAGATAGAAAAAGCTCTGCAAAATCTAGAATTTTTGATGGTACAAGAGCTTTTTATGACAGAGATAGCTCAAAGAGCGGATATTGTTATAGGGGTGAAATCTGCGTATGAGAAGACGGGCGTTTATATAAATGCAATGAGAAGACTGCATCTTTCTCAGCCGTTTGTAGAGTCTGATTTACCGGATGATTGGGAAGTTGTTCAGATGTTAGATAATAAAATGGGCGGCAACTATGCTTATAAAAATTCAAATCAGATCTGGGATGAGGTTCGTGAAGTAGCATACCGCCGTTTTAGCGGAGCATCATATATTAGGTTGGAAAGACACAGAAAAAGAGGGCTTCAATGGCCTGTTCATACTGAAGATACGCCGATACTTCATCAGCTTGATTTTAGAACGGATGACGGTTTGGGCGAGTTTCACTACCATCAGTACAAACTCCGCGGCATGGTTGAAGAGATTGTAAATAAAAGTTTGAGCGGTTACTATCTAACTACGGGCAGAACGATTGCCATGTATAACAACTCGGCTCAAACAAAGCAAACACCGAGTTTGATGGAGAAATATAGTGAAGATCTGCTTTTGGTAAATGAGGGCGATGCCTGCGATTTTACAAGCGAGAGGGTGATTTTAAAAAGCCAAAACGGGCAAACAGCCTCTTTGAGAGTAAAATTTACGGATAAAGTAGAGCCGAAAACCCTTTTTACGACGTTTCATCATGCAGACTCTAAAATCAACGCACTTTTTGGAGACGAGAGAGATGAGCTGATTTTAACTCCTGCTTTTAAATCTATAAAAGTTGAAGTTATAAACGTTTAGATGAGCAGAGCAAAGGGAAATGCAGCTGAAGATAAAGCTTGCGAATTTCTTGTTCAAAAAAAATTTAGAGTCATAGAACGAAATTTTTACTCCCGTTTTGGAGAGATAGACATTATCGCTCTTATGGATAATGTCATCCATTTTGTAGAGGTAAAGAGTGCACTTGATTATGAACTTGCCGTTCAAAATATCACAAAGAGCAAGCTTTCAAAGTTGATAAAAACCGGTGATGTTTACCTGAAAAAAAACGCCCTGAACGTAAACTACATGTATGATGCCGTTATAGTGACACCGCAAAAAATTTGGCATTTGGAAAATATAACTATTTAGCAGTAAATATGGAGTTGAGGGCATAAAAAACACCCAACCCCATGCGGCTTTTTAGAGTAAAACTTTTTGCCATGTTGTACTATGAGAGCATGAAACTCTTGGTAGGTCCTAAGCAGCTCTTTTTCATCTTTTATGCACTCTTTTAGGGAGTTTTGCATAAGGGATTTTATTTCGCCGTATTTGGCTCTCTCCTCTACAAAACCTAACTCTACCAACAATCTTTTTGTATAGGCGTCGACTTTAAACTCCGGCTGGTTGTAGCCGTATAAAAGTATGGAATCAGCCGTTTCTTCACCGATACCTTTTACATGTAGCAATGCTTCTCTTGAGGGAGTTGCACCGTTTAAATTTTTGTAAAACTTTATAAACTCTAAAATATATTTTGCCTTTTGGTTGAAGTAACCTGATGGTCTGATAGCCTCTTTTAGATCTTCTATTTTCATAAGCTCTATCGCATCTGCATTTAGAGCATTTTTTTTATAGAGGTTATTTAGTGATTTTTCTACCGAAACAAATGTCGTGTTTTGAGTAAGAATAGAGCCAAGACAAACCTCAAAGATTTCATTGCCATTTCTTGGAAAGTTGTATTCTAGTTTATGATAGCCGTAGCCGGTTATCGGCCACCAGCCCTGAGCACCGTACTCATCATATAGAAGTCTGTATATCTTGTAAATTTTGTTCATAGATATGATAAAACCTTGACGCCTAAAAAAATTGCGCCTAAAAAAATGACGGAAGAGATAAAAACAAGAGCGGTTACGACTTTGGGTTTACAGTCATATAATGATGCAAAGTTGACATTTGCTATTGCCAGAGGGACTAAAAGCTCTATAAAGATTATTCCTTTTATCATCGCATCTAACTCTATATTGTAGAGGACTAAAAATGCGATGCTTGGCAAAAATATAAACTTCAGGCTCATAACCCATGTAGTTAAACTTCTGCTTATCTCATTTATCTTTGTTCCATGGAGATAGATCCCAAATAAAAATAGCTGCATGACGATGGAGGCATACGCACCCATCATAAGCATTTTCATTATCTCTTCGCTTGGTTTATAACCATTTATACTTAAAAATATGGCAACGCCTGCCGCCCAGAGAATAGGAAGTTTCACTATATTTTTCAGTGAAGCTTTAGCGTCAAAACTGCCTCTTGAGTAGTAGTAGACACCAACTGTGTAAACTATAAATACATTCATGAGATTGATAATAGTAGTGTAGGGGATGGACTCTTCCCCAAAAATAGCTATGTTTAGAGGTATTCCTAAGTTTCCGGTGTTTCCGATGATTGCAGCTACTGTTGCGATAGAGTACTCTTTTTGATCAGAGAAAAGTTTCTTCGCCACAATTGCCGAGATTATTAAAACTAAAACAGATATGAAGAGATAAATTGACGGTGCAAAAAAGAGGGTTGCATCCACAGGACGAATCAAAAGTCCCCAAAATGTTAGAAAAACTTGTAGAAAATAGACATTTATAAGCGTAATGGTTTTATCGTCAATAGCCTCTTTAAAGCTCATCTTTGCAATAAAACCGATAACTATAAAGATATAAATAGCCAAAATTGAAAATATTATTGAACTCATAAGTAGGATTATAACAGATAGTGTATAATTTAAAATCAAAAAAGGGGCGTTAAAGCATGCAAAATATAGAAGATATTAAAAAAACCATAAATGAAAATTTAGCCGTAATGCTCTATTTTTCAGCTCCAACCTGCAATGTATGTCATGCATTAAAACCAAAATTAGTCGGTGCGATCGAAGATAAT
>CAIUZU010000227.1 GCA_903903705.1 uncultured Helicobacteraceae bacterium | reverse complement strand
ATCTGTTTGAGTGGGTAATATGTGTGAATTTTGCCTCTGGAGCTTTGTAGTCAAGTGCGACATAGTCTAAAAGATTTAAGTCAATAAGCTCTTTGGTACACTTGAAGTTCGTGCCGTTGGTGTCAAGTTTGATTTTAAATCCAAGCTCTTTTATTTTTTCGCAAAAGAGTCTCAACTCATGTGATGTTGCTTCTCCGCCTGATAAAACAACGGCTTCAAGTAAATTTACTCTGGTTTTTAAAAAATCGAGGATATCGTTATAGCTGTGTTTGCCGTCCTTGGCAAAAACTATATCTTTGTTGTAGCAGTAGTCGCAACGCATATTGCACCCGCTAAACCACACTATACACGCTAGGTGGTTAGGGTAGTCTAAGTGGGTGAATGATGTTAAATCATATATTACTTTAGCACTCAGTGAATTGTTTTCGCTGTTTATGCTCACCGGTTTTTCCTACATTAAAACTCTCAACAGGTCTGTGATAACCCATAACTCTTGTGTAAACAATACACTTTTGTCTTTTGTCTTTTAACATAGTTAAAGCTTCATTTTTACTCATTTTCTACCTCCTTTGTTTAAGATAAAAGATTATGTTCATTTAGCAACTCTTCGTCACACTTCGGACAAAACTCATGCTCACCGGCAATATATCCATGTTTTGGACATACGGAGAATAGCGGAGTTACCGTAATGTAAGGAAGCCTAAAGTTTGTTATTACGTTTTTAACCAGTTTTCTACAAGCCTCAGTTGAACTTACCTTTTCTTGCATATATAGGTGAAGAACCGTTCCGCCTGTGTATTTGCACTGCAGATCATCTTGCAAAGAGAGTGCCTCAAAAGGGTCATTCGTCAAATCAACAGGAATTTGCGATGAGTTTGTATAGTAGATATTCTCACCCATTCCGGCTTGAAGAATCGAATCACCGTAACGTTTTTTATCCTCTTTTGCAAATCTGTAAGTTGTTCCCTCTGCAGGAGTTGCTTCAAGGTTGTAAAGGTTTCCGGTTTCTTCTTGAAACTCCACCATCCTGTCTCTCATGTGATTTAAGAGTTCAATCGCAAACTCTTCTCCTATTTTATCGCTGATATCGTATGAGTCGCTCGTAAAGTTACGAATCATTTCATTGATACCGTTAACGCCAATCGTTGAGAAGTGGTTTTTAAAGCCCGGTAAATAGCGTTTTGTATAAGGATATAAACCTCTGTCATACATCTCTTGGATAAACACTCTTTTTTTCTCTAGTGTAGACTTTGCATGTTCCATAAGCTGATCAAGTCTTGCATAAAGAGCCTCTTTGTTCCCTTTATAAAGGAAGCCGAGTCTTGCCATATTTATAGTGACAACACCGATAGAGCCTGTCATCTCTGCCGAACCGAATAGTCCGCCGCCTCTTTTTAGAAGTTCTCTTAAATCAAGTTGTAATCTACAACACATTGAACGTACATGCCCCGGTTTATAAGCCTCTTCATTTGGAACGAGCTTTCCTTCTGAATCACGTTTAAATTGAGAACCGATAAAATTTTGGAAGTATGATGAACCGATTTTTGCAGTGTTTTCAAAGAGGATATCTGTATTTTCTCCGTACCAATCAAAATCTTCAGTGATGTTTACGGTTGGGATAGGGAATGTAAACGGCTGACCGGTTAAGTCACCCTCAGTCATAATCTCATAGTAAGCTTTGTTGATAAGATTCATCTCTGGCTGAAAATGTTTATAAGTCATCTCTTCAAAGGAGTTTACGCCTCTGTGCTTTGCCTCTTTAAGAAGCTCGTCATCATTAAGAGTTTTAAATATATGGTTCTGTTTTGATGTTGGAATCTGTTCTTTTAAATCTTCCGGTACAGTCCAGTCAATTGTAACATTCGT
>CAIUZU010000226.1 GCA_903903705.1 uncultured Helicobacteraceae bacterium | reverse complement strand
GTGGCATCTTCCAATCATTTTTCTGTTTAAAAGTACCATGATAATCATAAGTATCATCTATTTTTACAATCTCATTTTTTATTTTTTCAAGATGAATGAGATATGGTTTATAAAGTATCTTTAAATCTATTTTTCTTAATCTATAATTACCAAGTTCCACTCTATTGTTCGGCAAAAACTTAAAATTGTGAAAATGATAAAATATCAATTCAAAACTTCTGTTTTCAAGTTTATATTGCTGAATATTCCATGGAGCAACACCTCCGCCAAGATTTTGCGATTCATGTACACCCTCAAATCGCATAGTCCAATCATCAAGATATTTTTGATCACCGAACTTTCCATCTTCA
Organism: uncultured Helicobacteraceae bacterium; assembly: GCA_903903705.1. Lineage (GTDB taxonomy): Bacteria > Campylobacterota > Campylobacteria > Campylobacterales > Sulfurimonadaceae > Sulfurimonas. Next base: position 2,145 of record CAIUZU010000226.1, on the reverse strand, counting down.
AATCTTGCATAACACCATTCGTTGCAAGCATCTCTCCACCAATTTAAAATCTTTATTCCATTTATATCATTTTTAAATGTCATAAATTGCACACAATACACCCCGCTAGTGGCACTTTGGTTATATTGGGGCGAATAGCGATGTTCTGTGATAAGTACAGATTTATCTCCCATCTCTTCGATTAATACCGATGGATTAGCAAAAAAATACAAATCGGCATCAAGATAAGTACAGCTATCAAGATTATATTTCTCAATAGAATATTTAATAATAGACGCTGTACACGTCCAACAGTACTCACTTGCAGACCTGCTGCCTTTAAGCAACAAAAGTTCTTCGTCTTCAAACTCTTTGAGCGAGATAATAGTTGCATATTCGAGTTCTAATTTTGACAATAATCTATAACTCCTATCATCAAATGCAAAAATATAGAGATGAAAATAATCACTATACTGTTTTAACGACTCATACATAGCAAGACCACGAGTAAGATAGTTGCTATCAAAAAGAGTGCAGTAGTTATACATTTTTAACCTTCTGCATAATAAATCCTTTAAATTTGTACTCATTTGATATTCCATCTAAGGCATAAAAATCTTCAACCGTTTTGTAATCTTTACTTGCAAAATATTCTAAAAATAAGACCTCATCAAAAAATCTGCACGGATAACTTGCGGCATAAATATTTGGAGGGACTATTTGAAGTTTTATTGTCTCTTTGTTTGCAAAAGGGGTTCTGTCAATTATAATAAATTCAAAATCATTTTTCAAAATCTCATCCATTAATTCATACGGCTTTTCAATATATTGCAATACACTAGACAACACCAAAACATTTGGTTTTTGCTCTTTTACACACGCTGTAACATCATAATAAAACTTAAGTCGCTCATCTTCAAAATCTTTTTTACCTGCATCGACAAAATGTTTTTGTTCTACCACGCTCCATGAAACACTATTTAGTTGATCTAAAAACTTTTTATTTTGATAATATGTACTTCCAAGACTACCGCCAAAATCAAGCACCCGCAAATTTCCCTTAGCATTAGATGCTGCTAAAAGCAATCCTGAAAGCAATGGCCATGAATACTGAATCTCGTCAAATATCACGCTGTCTCGCTCATAAACTGCTTCGCCATTTTTGACTTTAAGAAGAGACAATCTTACTTTTTGTAGAATTGCGTCTGAATCGTATCCCGTAGAAGCTTTTTTAGCCTCTTCCCAGTTTTTATAGTTTCCATGCCATCCATATTTATTAAACTTTAATTTTCTCAGAGTATCAACTATGATAGGCGGTATCAGACTTTTTATTAATTGCTTCATTTTATAAACCATCTTTTAAGTTTCAATAGAACCCTTTTTATAAAACTTAGTTTTAAAGAATTATGAAATATTTCTATTTTTTTTCTTGCCACTGTGTCTTCTGTTGTTTCTATTTTACTAATAGAATATTTTTTACTCAAGACTACTTTATACACATCAGTTTCTGCCGTGCAATGAGTTCCCTCTGAATCGTGTCCAATGTTTTGCACATAGCTTTGCTTTGGGTAGAGGGTAAGCATATTTTTTAAAAATGCACTTACATACCATCTCACTGCCCATGAGTTATTTTTTCCTTGAATCTGCCTTTTTAGCATTTTGGTATAACCATAGCTACCATTAAAATCAGCTTCTTTGGTAAGTTTTTTATCTTTCAATTCATCTAAGAGTTTTTGTCCATTTGGCTCAAAAACAGTCCATTTATCCTTCCAAGTAGCCCAACCCCAACAATCAGCCCCTTTGATAAAAAAAGTTTCTGGCAAATCTTCAATAGGATAAATATAGCCGTGAATAGAAGCAACTTTTGGCTCATCTTTATACATCCCTAACGCCTCATTCATAAATCTCAAAAAAAATGGACTTGTTACCAAATCATCCTCAAGTACGATTATTTTTCCATACTCGTTTACTATTTTTGTTACTCCGTCTATGATGGAATCTGCTAATCCCAAGTTTTTTTCTCGTTCGATTATAGTTACTTTTTTGAAGCCATCTACTATTTTTATATACTCTCGCACCTCATTTACTTTTGATACTGAATTTTCGTTTTTTGGGGCATCACTATAGATAAATAGCTCACTTTCACTTGCTAACTCATTTTTTTGC
>CAIUZU010000225.1 GCA_903903705.1 uncultured Helicobacteraceae bacterium | reverse complement strand
TTTGGCATATCTAAACAATACATCATACTTTGAGATGGGCGAATGGAGCTTAAAGAGTCATCAAAATCTTGCACTTGAGTCGCTAAAAAAAAGTGTTGGAGATGACTATTTTAAAAACGGAGGAGTTGCACTTATCAAAGGCGGTATTTGGAAAAACTTTTTTATCAAATACCATGAGAGCAACCATATCCATAAAAGAATGACAGAACATTCGCTTTTTCAAGATAGACTTAAAAAAGATGCTATAGAAAGTCTTTATAAACTTCAGACAAATGATGTTATGTGGCACGGCGTCTTTGGAGGTTTGTATCTTCCAAATCTGCGAGATAACGCATACAAATATCTTTTGGAGATAGAAGCTTCTCTTGCTAAAAAGAAGCCTGCTATGGCATTTTTTGATATAGATAGAGACGGATATGAGGAGCTAAAGGTTTTAACTAAAAGGTTGAGTCTTCTCTTCTCGTCTAAATACGGTGGACAGCTTATAGAGTTTGGTTCGCTAGAGAAACTATTTAACTGGCAAAATACGCTTATGCGTCGACATGAAGCTTACCATGAGAAGATTTTGCATCCGACTCCAAAAATCCATAAAGCAAGCAGTGATGAAGATGGGATAGCTACCATACACAACGATGAGGTTGAAGTCGATGAGAGTCTAAAAGATGAACTGATCTACGACTGGCATCCAAAATACTCTCTTATAGACCATATCTGTTACGATGCCTACACTTTGGAGAGCTTTAAAAAAGCAAATTTTAAAGAGGTCGGTGATTTTGCAAATCAGCCTTTTGAATTTAATGAAGCGAAGATGGAGTTTAAGAGAGACGGCGGAGTATATCTTGAACAAAAATATAGGACTTCTCTTAGCAAAAAGTATAGTTTTGAAGAGGTGAAGCTGGGAGTAACGCTTGGTATTGAGAGTGATTTTAGCGATAAATTGTACTATGCCATGGAGTTTAATCTTCACTTCGCACATCCGCATAAGGTTCTTATAAATGGAGAACATGTAGGAGAAGGTGTTGTTTTAACAGATATAGAGAGTATAGTTTTAGAAGATGACTTTACGCAAAAAGCTTTAAAAATAACAATGAGTAAAAAAACTACGCTCTATGCCTATATACTAAATACCGTTTCACAAAATGAGAGCGGTTTTGAACTTGTAGCACAACAGATTTCTCTCCTTTTCTCTCTAGAGTTTTCTAAATCACTAGATTTAAATTTATCACTTGAGGTTTGTAATGTCTGAAATAAGAAGAGATCGCATTCATAACGAGTATGTCCTAATCGCTCCGGAGAGACTTCGCAGACCGGATTTGCATGCCAAAATCCAAAGGCCAAAGGGTTTAAAGTCAAAATGCCCGTTTTGTGAGGGCAATGAGTCTCTTACGCCAAAAGAGCTATATGCGATAAGAGATAATGAGCCAAATAAAACAGGCTGGAAAACAAGAGTAATTCCAAATCTTTACAAAGCCGTACAGGTAGAACTGGAAGACACTTCGCTAAGAGACGGTCTTTTTGAGTATATTCCAGGAGTGGGTGCACATGAGATTCTCATAGACTCTCCATGTCATGACTGTGATATAC
>CAIUZU010000224.1 GCA_903903705.1 uncultured Helicobacteraceae bacterium | reverse complement strand
TTTTTGGCTCATCATCTCAAAGAAAAATTTGCCAAGAGTCGCATCACGGCTTTCATGTTTTGTATTGACGCTCTTTGTGTCTATGCTCACGCTTGAACCGACTAAAATAGAGCGAAAATTCTCTCCGCTTTTTGCGACGGGTTTATATGTAACGCTGTCAAAAGTTCCGCCTACACCTGTTTTTTTAGCAGTTTTATATGCAGTCCACTCAACATTCATAGCTCCGACTTGAGCAAGCTCGCATCCGCCGTTTGCGAATAGAGTGCTTGAGAGAAGCACGGCAGAAGCCATAAGTGAGTAAAATATTCTGTTTTTCATATCTTTCCTTTGTAAAATTTGGTGCGTGAGTATAACTTCTCTTTCTTATTTTTGAAAAAGAATAATATTTTTACTATTGTGTTTAATAATTTTTAAATTTAGAGTATTTGCAAGATGTTTAAATGTCGCCATATTAAAAAAACCTATATGCGTCACATCTCTTATGTACCACCACTTAAAAAACTCATCATCGTTGTTTGGATGAAATGCACTCATAAGAAGCAGGTAACCACCGTCTCTTACGTGTAAAAGCAACTCTTTTAAAACTTCAAGCGGATTTTGCAGATGTTCGAAAACTTCGGTTGAGAGGATGAGGTCGTATGTTTTGCTATCATAAACTTTTTGCGGAAAATAAAAAAGATCATATCTGTCACATAAAACTGAGTTTCTCTCTAAAAGTATGGGCAGAACTTCGCCTCTGCCGCACCCAAAATCAAGTGCTGTTTTTATATCCGCCTTATGCGGAGTTACAAACTCTTCTATAAGATCTTCAAACATCTTTACATAGCCCAAAGAGTCAAAGCTGTTATGATGTTTGTCGTAGTGACTCTTCTCTCTTGTTTCATCAACATAGAAGATTTCATCTAAAAATATATAGCCGCATGCAGAGCATTTATGATACTCTTTTTTGGTTTTTGGATCTGCTGTTTTTACAGTGAAATTATTACAAATTTTACATTTTTTCATACGCGAATAGTATCATCTTCTTTTTATAATCTTACTTTGATATACTTTGCTTTATGAATAATTTACTCTTTTTTAGTGCCTTTTTCGGCGTTTTTATCTTACTCAACATGTACATTTCCAAGCGTCTTGTCAAAAAGCTTGATATTTCAGACAAAGCAAAACTCTATCTGCATATTTTTCTTTTTCTAAACCTCATCGGAATTGTCTTCTATATGCTATCAAGATACTATGTTGACATTCCAAGCTGGCTCTATTTTCTCTTCTCCATACCTATCGGCATACTTTTTTTACTATTTTGTACCGCCATCGTCTACGATATATCAAGAGTTTTGCTCTCCTTTGCACCGATTTCAGATTCAAGAAGAGTTTTTTTAAAAAAGACACTCGACATCTCCTCCTTTGCGGTTGCTTCAACACTTATGACACGCTCTTTATATGAGGCAAGATTTGTAAAACTTGAAAAAGTAGATATAAAGATTAAAAATTTAAAAGAGCCGTACAAAATTGCCCAGATAAGCGACCTGCACATCGGCGGTCTGATAAATAGAGATTTTGTAAGAGAAATGGTAGAGAGGATAAATATTCTTAATCCAGATATTGTAGTTATTACAGGTGATTTGATAGACATAGATATTCTGCGTGCGATGGATACGGTAGATGAACTTGCAAAATTAAAATCTAAATTTGGAACATACTATGTAGTCGGAAACCATGAGTATTTTCATGGGGTTGAAAAAATCATAACGGCGGTAAAATCTTTGGGTATCAGAGTGCTTGAAAATGAGAATGTATACGTAGGAGAAAATGAGAGAGGCTTTAATCTTGCAGGTGTTTATGACATCATGGGGTACAGAACAGAAACATATATGCCAAATCTTGTTAAAGCACTCAAAGACAAAAAGGACTCGCCTACCCTGCTTCTAGCCCATCAACCGAAATTTATCCAAGAAGTAGTTGGCGGAGTTGATCTTATGCTGAGCGGACATACACACGGTGGACAGATCTACCCTTTTAGATTTTTAGTTGCACTTCAGCAGCCATATGTAAGCGGACTGCACAAATACAATGAAGAGTTGCAGATTTATGTAAACAAAGGTACGGGATTTTGGGGACCGCCTATGAGACTTGGATCTTCATCTGAGATTACACTTATCAGCCTTATACCGCAGGAAAAAGAGATTTAACCCTAGCGTGCAAAAACCACTCTGTTTCTGCCAAGATCTTTTGCTTCATAGAGTGCTCTGTCTGCTTTTTTAAGAAGTTCATCAAGTGATTGTGTCTCAGTTGCAACCTTTGCCACACCTAAACTAATCGTAAATTTTATGCGCTCTCCTCTTCCTGAAATAACCTCAAGCTTTTCTATAACTTCTCTTATCATTTGCATACTATCCATAAAATCTTGTTTTGATGAGTCAGTGCATACTATCGCAAACTCCTCACCGCCCAATCTTCCAAATATAGAATCATGCCCTAGATTTTTATAGATAGTCTGTGCGGCAAAATGTATCACTTTGTCACCATCTGGATGACCGTAAGTATCGTTGATGGATTTAAAATTATCTATATCAATCATTACGGCATAGAGATTGTTTTGACTTTGCAAAAACTTCTTTTGGCTGAGTTCAAAAAATTTTCTTCTATTGTATATACCACTCATCTGATCATAAGAAGATATATAGTCCAAATGCTCAATAAGCTCTTTTACTCTCAACTGAGTAGTAACTCTTGCCAAGAGTTCAAGAGGTTTAAACGGTTTTGTAATGTAGTCTATCGCACCCTCTGCATAGGCACTTAAAATACTTTCTTCATCATCTTTTGCGCTAATAAATATAACCGGTATATCTCGAGTGCTCTCTTTTTCTTTTAATCTTCTGCACACCTCATACCCAG
>CAIUZU010000223.1 GCA_903903705.1 uncultured Helicobacteraceae bacterium | reverse complement strand
TAATAAACGCCCACTAAGCAAACTCATCAAAGATATAAGCGAAGAGTTAGATCTGATATGAGAATTCTTCTAATAGTATCTGCCTTTAACTCTCTGAGCCAAAGAGTTTTTTGTGAGCTTCGAGATATGCAACATGTAGTTTCGGTACAGTTTTCAACAAGTGACAAAGAGATGATAGAGGAGGTGCAAAGATTTAAGCCCGATATCATCTTTTGCCCTTACTTGAAAAAGTACATTCCAAAAGAGCTGTTTTTAAATATGCCCACTTTTATACTTCATCCCGGTATCAGAGGCGATAGAGGTCATAATGCGTTAGACCATGCCATAAGGGATGATAAAAAGGAGTGGGGAGTCGTCATCCTTAGAGCCAACGAAGAGTTTGACGGCGGAGATATATACGCACAAGCAAGCTTTAACATGAGAGATACATACAAGGCTTCACTCTACAGAAACGAGGTGGCGAACGCTACTTCAAAAGCACTCAAAATTTTGCTTGAAAACTTAAGTGAGAGAGAGTTTAAACCCACTCCTCAGCTAAAAACCACGATTCATCCATATCTAACACAAGAAGATAGAGCTATAGATTGGCAAAGAGATACGACAAAAGAGATTATAAAAAAGATACATGTAAGCGATAGTTTTCCGGGTGTAAAAGATGAGTTTTTTGGAGTAGAGTGTTACCTCTTTGGAGCTTGGCAAGAGGAGAGTTTAAAGGGAGATCCAAAAGAGATAATTGCTAAAAGAGACGGTGCTATCTGTGTCGGAACTATTGACGGCGCTTTATGGATAAGCCACATGTTAGAAGTAGGCAGGTTCAAACTTCCCTCTACTTATGTTTTAAAAGAGAAGATTAAGGGTGTAAAAGAGGTTCGTACTCCTCTTGTTGTGGAGTATGGAGAGAAAACTTTTCACGAGATTAGCTACAAAAGTATCTCTGAAGTATGCTACATGTACTTTAATTTTCATAACGGCGCTATGAGTTCTGAACAGTGCATAAGGCTCAAGTATGCTTTTGAGTATCTAAAAGAGAGCCATAAAGTCGTTGTTTTGATGGGCGGAGAAGATTTTTTTAGCAACGGGATACATCTAAATATACTTGAAGACTCTAAAAAACAAGGAGAAGACGGCTGGAGCAACATAAATGCAATGAACGATGTGGTGAAGTCCATTTTATGTGCAGATGATATCGTAACCGTTGCATCTTTGGGTAAAAACGCAGGAGCAGGCGGAATTTTTTTAGCTCTTGCATGTGACTATGTCGTTGCAAAAGAGGGAGTTGTTCTAAACCCTCACTACAAAACTTTGGGTCTTAGCGGAAGCGAATACCATACCTACACTTTAGAAAAAAGAGTTACAAAAGAGACGGCAGATAGGCTTTTGAGTGAGTGTCTGCCTATAAGCGTAAAGAGAGCTTTTGAGATTGGCATGATGGATAAGGTTTATGAAGATAAAAATTATTTTGAGTCCGTAAATGAATTTGCTCAGGCATTGATACACGATGAAGATAAATATAATGATTTTTTATATGAGAAAGAGGAACGAGTCTTAAATGATAGCGATATGATGGAGCAAAAAAAAGAGGAGGAGTTAAAAGTCATGTATGCCGAGTTTTGGGACAAAGACAGCCTTTTTCATAAACTAAGATATGAGTTTGTATATAAAACATGTCAAATTAAAACGCCTCAAAGACTAAAGGAAGTGTGAAAATAGCTCTGTTGACGTTTATGACATGAGTAAATAAGTAAAATTAAATTAATCCGATTTAAGGATATATTGAAATTAAGGTAAGAATTAAACAAAACTTAAAGCTTGATTAGATACAATTCCGGACTTTTTGTAGATTTATAAAGATTTTAAGGAATTGTACATGTACGCAATTATCAAAAACGGTGGCAAGCAGTATAAAGTTCAAGAGGGTGATATTTTATTATTAGATAAAATGTCTCTTGAGCCGAAAGCTTCAATCGAGATTAAAGAAGTTTTAGCTGTTAACGCAGGTGAGCTTAAAGTTGGAGCACCGTATGTTAGCGGTGCTGTTGTAACTGCTGAGGTTATTAATGAGGGTCGTGAAAGAAAAGTTATTACTTTCAAGAAACGTCGTCGTAAAGACAGTAAAGTGAAGAGAGGTTTCAGAAGAGACTTCACGCGTGTTCGCATCACTAAAATATCAGCATAATATAGCTGTAAATTAACTAAGGAGATCCAAGATGGCACATAAAAAAGGTCAAGGTAGTACACAGAATAATCGTGACTCGGCTGGTAGAAGACTCGGTGTAAAGAAGTATGGTGGAGAAGCTGTAGTAGCCGGTAACATTATTATTCGCCAAAGAGGAACTAAAATTCATCCGGGTAAAAACGTAGGTATGGGTAAAGATCATACAATTTTTGCTCTTGTTGAAGGTACTGTTTTATTTCATAGAAAAGATAAAAAACGCCAACAAGTTTCAATCGTTCCAGCTGCATAATTTATAATATTTGGGTTCGTCCCAAATATTTTTACCTCTACACACGGTTTAACGCCGAAAACTTCTGAAATATTTAATAGTTTGCTTTGTTATAGTTAATTTTTAAGTATTTTGTATTAATACAAAAATATTATGATGTACATTAAGGATTTTCATGTTTATAGATAGTGTCGAACTTACAGTCTCTTCTGGAAAAGGCGGACCGGGTTGTGTTGCGTTTCGTCGTGAAAAATTTGTTTTAAACGGTGGACCTAACGGCGGAGACGGCGGAAAAGGTGGTGATATCTGGTTTAAATGTGACAATAATACACATACTCTCTCACACTTTCAAAAGAAGATGCATATAAAAGCTGATAACGGTGCTACGGGCGAGAGTTCAAATATGGCGGGAAAATCCGGTGCTAAAAAAATTATCATAGTGCCACCTGGTACACAGATAATCGATGCGGACAGCGGCGAAGTACTGTTTGATATGTTAAAAGACGGACAAGAAGAGCTTTTTATAACAGGCGGAAGAGGCGGACTCGGGAATACTCACTTTAAATCTTCTACAAACCAAAGACCTACGTATGCACAGCCCGGAGAGAAAGGTGAGACGAGAGCCGTAAAGCTTGAACTTAAACTGATTGCCGATGTCGGCTTAGTCGGTTTTCCAAATGTAGGAAAATCTACATTAATCTCAACACTTTCAAATGCTCGTCCTGAAATTGCAAACTATGAGTTTACGACGCTTACGCCAAAACTTGGACAGGTAAATATCGGTGATTTCGAGTCATTTATCATGGCGGACATTCCGGGTATCATCGGCGGAGCACATGAGGGCAAAGGTCTTGGAATAGAGTTTTTAAGACATATAGAAAGAACAAAAATTCTTCTTTTTATGATAGATTTGGCTTCATACAGAGATCTAAAAGAGCAGATTGAGACACTAAAAAACGAAGTAGCACTTTTTTCTGATAAATTGGCAGCGAGCCAGTATGCTATAGCTCTAACAAGAGCGGATATTGTTCCGCCGGAAGAGATAAATGATCTCGTAAGTGGCTTTTTAGAGATGGTTGGGGTAAAAGCTACAAAAAATAGTGATTTAGATTTTGATGAGTCGATACCATATTTTATTCAAGAGAATGCAGATGAGACGCTTGGATATGATAAAAACTTGCCATATTTTGTTATGCCGATATCTTCAGCGACACATAAAAATATAAAACCGTTAAGACATGCATTGTTTAACTTAGTTCAATCAAATAGAGTCGAGCGATAAAAAAAATGAGAAGAGTAGTTGTAAAAGTAGGAAGTGCCGTATTAACTGAAAATGACGCCATAGCATTAGAGCGAATGAGAACATTGGTTGATTTTTTAGTAGAACTTAGAGAAACAAATGAAGTTATACTTGTCTCTTCAGGTGCAGTTGCCGCGGGTTATACGGCACTAAAGCTAGACAGAGCTATTCTTCAAAATAAACAAGCTCTAGCATCGATCGGTCAGCCGATATTGATGAGAAAATACGGTAAAAAGTTTGCAACTCACGGGATACTTACTGCACAGGTTTTAGTTACTGCCGCAAATTTCAATATAGAAGACGAGAGCAAAAAAATAAAAGACACTGTTGACACTCTTTTATCAAACGGTGTAATCCCGATTGTAAATGAAAATGATGCGACGACGACAAAAGAGCTTGTTGTCGGGGATAATGATCAGTTATCGGCTTATGTCGCAAAACACACAAATTCAGATTTGCTGATTATCCTCTCTGACATAGATGCTTACTATGATAAAGATCCTAGAAAATTTGAAGATGCGAAGATTTTAAAAATTGTTAACACTATTGACAAAGATGAGCTGGAAAAAGAGGCTACTCCAAATTGTGCTTTTGCTACAGGCGGGATCTTGACAAAGCTAAAAGCTGCAAATTATCTCTTAACATACGGTATTGATATGGTTTTGACAAGCGGATATGATTTAAGAGATATCAAAAGTCTTATGTTAGAAAATAAGCACGTAGGCGGAACTCTCTTTACCAAAGGCAAGTATGCGCAGTGAAACAAGTGCCCTTGGGATAAAAATAATTTTTATGGGAACACCGGATTATGCCGGGCGTATTTTACAAAAAATTATAGATACTAAGGGTATGGATGTCGTAGCGGTTTATACGCAACCTGATAAACCCATAGGAAGAAAAAAAGTTTTAACTCCTCCGATTGTAAAAACTATTGCACTCCAAAACGCTATTGCCGTTTATCAGCCAAATAGACTTAGAGAAGAAAATACAATAAAAGAGCTAAAAAATATCGAATGTGACTATATTATCGTAGCCGCATATGGGCAAATCTTACCGCCAGAGGTGCTTAGACATGCTCCTTCCATAAATTTACACGCTTCTATATTGCCTCGCTACAGAGGTGCAAGCCCAATTCAACAGGCTCTTTTAAACGGAGACACTAAAACTGGCGTTACTGCCATGTTGATGGATGAGGGTCTTGATACCGGAGATATAATCAAAATCAAAGAGATTGATATAGGTAAAACGGAGATGTCTGAATCGTTGTTTGACAGGCTCACTGATGTTGCATGTGAATTAACTATTGATGTGTTGGAAAATTTCAACTCATATCCTCATGTAAAACAGGATGAACTTGCATCATCACACTGTAAAAAAATAAGTAAACAAGACGGTGAAGTTGAGTTTGATGATGCAAATAGACTATTTAATAAGTATCGTGCATTTACTCCATGGCCGGGAATATATTTAAGCTCCGGGCTAAAGCTTAAAAAAATAGAGCTTATTGAAAATGAGAGCCAAAACGAGAACGGAAAAATTTTAGATTTGGAAAAAGACGGTATTTTAGTCGGATGCAAAAAAGGAACGATTAAGGTTTTAAGCGTGCAGCCCGAATCAAAAAACGAGATGGATGCTCTATCTTACATAAACGGTAAAAGAGTAACTGTTGCAGATACTTTATCTTGAGAGTGTAGACTCGACGCAAAAATATCTAAAAGAGTTAATAAAAGAAAATAAAATCTCACTACCCTATGCCGTTGTAGCAAATTCTCAAACGGATGGAATCGGCAGCAGAGGAAACTCTTGGAGCGGAGTTGAAAATAATCTATTTTTATCTTTTGCAATTCCTTTAAAAGATCTCCCAAAAGATCTCAAGCTTGAATCAGCATCTATATATTTTTCTTATATTTTAAAAGAGACGCTTGAAGAGTTTGGCTCATCTGTTTGGTTAAAATGGCCTAATGATTTTTATATAAATGATAAAAAAGTAGGTGGTATGATAACTAACCTGATAAAAGAATCCCTTGTTTGCGGTGTTGGCATAAATATAGCTCATGCACCTTCAGATTTTGCAAGATTGGATATAGTTTTAGATAGAGATGAACTCCTTGAAAGTTACTTTAAAAATATTGAAAAAAAGAGTTTGTGGAAGCAAGTTTTTAGCAAATATGAGATAGAATTTTGTAAGAATGAAAACTTTTATACACATGATAAAGATCTAGTAATTTCTTTAAGAGATGCTTCACTTGAGAGTGATGGATCTATAGTAATCAACGGCGAGAGGATATATAGTCTAAGATGAGTGAAGTGATTGTAATTGCAAATCAAAAGGGCGGTGTAGGTAAAACAACTACCGCTGTAAACCTAGCTGCCTCACTCGCTGTTGCAGAAAAAAAAGTGCTCTTAATTGACTCAGATCCACAAGCAAATGCCACTACGTCGTTGGGATTTCACAGAAATAATTATGAGTTTAATATCTATCATGTATTGATTGGCACGAAAAAGTTAAAAGATATTATTTTAAAATCTGAATTGCCTACGCTTCATCTCGCTCCATCAAATATAGGACTTGTAGGAATTGAAAAAGAGTATTATGACGCAGAATTAGTCATTCTGGCGGTATATTTGTTGTAATG
>CAIUZU010000222.1 GCA_903903705.1 uncultured Helicobacteraceae bacterium | reverse complement strand
TTTCAATCCCCTCAAGCCCCGGTGAAGAGTTTACTTCCATAACCAAAGGACCTCTTGAAGATGGAATCATGTCTACACCGCAAATGCCGAGTCCCATTGCTTTTGCAGCTGCAAGTGCCGTGGTTTTTTCTTTTTTTGTTAGTTTGTGTGCGGTTGCACTTCCGCCTTGATGTAAGTTAGATCTAAAATCGCCCTCTGCACCCTGTCTCTTCATAGCCCCGATAATCTCACCGCCTACAATAAAGACTCTAATATCTGCTCCGCCGGCCTCTTCTATGTACTCTTGAACAAGCAGATTTACATCCATGCCGTAAAATGCGTCAAGTACGGATTTCGCAGCTTTTTCGCTGTCAACTAGAACAACGCCTATCCCTTGCGTTCCCTCTAAAATTTTAAGAATCAGAGGAGCACCGCCGCTTAACTCAATAACATCTTTTGCGTTGGATTTATTTGAAGCAAAAACTGTCTTTGGCATATCAATACCCTTTTTGGACAATATCTGGAGACTTCTTAGCTTATCTCTGCTTCTCTTAATAGCTAAAGAACCCGTTGCTGTAAACACATCCATCATCTCAAAGTGTCTTACCAGAGCAGTACCGTAAAATGTTCTGCTTGCTCCGATTCTAGGTATGATGGCATCTGGAGTCGGAAGCTCTTTTCCTAAATAGTTGATTTTAAGTTCATCTTTCATAATCTCTATACTGCACTTTAAGTAGTCGATAACTCTGACTTCCCAGCCTCTTTGTTCAGCGGCTTCCACCAATCTTTTTGTGGAATATAACTCTTTATTTCTTGATAGTATATATACTCTCATCTTTTTTCCTATTTGGATTTTTTTGCAATACACTCTTTTGCAAGATACTCTTTTGAAACATCAACTAAAAATTTATTTGCTAAAAATTTTCTTCCTATAAGCATAGGATATTTCATGTCTGAGCGATCTGTTAAAGAGATAACCGTCATATATTTTTTTCCGAAAAAATCAACTTTTACCCTAATTGAGGGTCTTTTTTGAAACTTTCCGTTTGAGCTTCTGATTTTTTTCATTTCATAAAGCGGGATAGCCATCTTTTTTCCATGATATGCGGGATGAATTTTATCTAGCAGTTTAAAATGTACAACATTTTCTTCATCAATAAATATATCGTCACAGTGCAAGGCATTAGAATCCGCACCCGTATCAACTTTCGCATCTAAGTCGTAAAGATCCAAATCTATGATAGAGATAAGCTCTTTATTGCCGACGATTTTTTTTTCCGGCATTGAATTTAACTTCCAATTTTTTTGTATAGATTATAGCATATAAAGCAAGTAAAAAATTCATCAACTGAGCGTTAAAAAAGGAGTCGGTATTAAGATTATTTTTAGCAAAAAAAAAATTATTTGAGGATATAATTTTGGTCAAAATAAAAATTAGAGTATGAAAACATAGTTAATCCACGAGAGTGGATATATTTGTTAAGAGGGCAAATATGACGTTAAAAGATTTGGAATTTCTGTTAGAGTTGAGTGGTGTAATAAAAAATGATATTGATTACATTTTGAATTTTGCTAAGAAAAATGGCATTGATAAAGAAGAGATTGATGACGAGCTAAATAAATTAGGATATGAGAGACTTCTTGAGAATGAAGGGGAAGAATCTTGGGATGAAGAAGATGATGACTACAGTTATGTGCAAAAATTCCCTAACAGACATAAACTTTCAGAGGATTATGACTAGTTAAAGTTTTCAAATAATGAACTGAAAAACGCTTTCATCCTTAAAATAAATTATGATAGAATTGTGTTTATATTATACAAACAGGATTCTATTATGCAAGATCAAACAACTTTATCAAAACTAAACGACAAAGTATCGGCAATTGTTGAGCGGTATAACTTTTTTAAACATGAAAATGAGATGCTAAGACTTGAGGTAGTAAAACTAAAAGCGGAAAGTGAAGCTAAAAGCAAAGAGATAGAAAAACTGGTTGAAG